>CALVRD010000036.1 GCA_944358435.1 uncultured Bacilli bacterium
CGTCCTACTGGAGCACGTCCTTCACCACCACCATGTGGATGGTCATTAGGGTTCATAACAGAACCACGAACTGTTGGACGAATTCCCATGTGACGACTACGTCCAGCTTTACCAACTTTAACTAGTGAAGAATCTTCGTTTCCTACTTCTCCAACTGTAGCCATACAAGTTCCTAACACTTTTCTTTGTTCACCACTTGATAAACGAATCATTACATAGTTTCCTTCTCTGCCAAGAATTTGTGCTGAACTACCAGCTGAACGTGCTAGTTCTCCACCTTTTCCAGGGCGAAGTTCAATGTTATGAATCATTGTACCTACTGGTATGTTCATGATTGGTAATGCGTTACCAACTTTGATATCAGCATTTTCACCAGCTTCTACTGTCATTCCAACAGTTAAGCCTTTAGGTGCGATGATATATCTTTTTTCACCATCTGCATAATTGATTAGTGCAATATTTGCAGTTCTATTTGGATCATATTCTATGCTTGCTACTGATCCAGGTACGTTTAATTTATTTCTTTTGAAATCAATGATACGATATTTTCTTTTTGCTCCACCACCATGATGACGAGTTGTTATCTTACCTTGATTATTACGTCCACCGTTTTTCTTAACAGTAACTACAAGAGATTTTTCAGGAGTGCTAGCTGTAATTTCTTCATTAATTAATGCACTCATCTTTCTACGTCCTGGTGTAGTAGGCTTATAATTTCTGATTGCCATAATTTATCTCCTCCTTAACCAAGATCAATTGTTTGTCCTTCTGCAAGAGTAACAATTGCTTTCTTATAACGATTAGTTAATCCTGTATAACGACCAACTCTTCTTTTCTTAGGTTTTACATTCAATGTTCTAATTGAAGTAACTTTAACTTTAAATATCTTTTCAATTGCTTCTTTAATTTCTAATTTGTTAGCTTTTGGATCAACTTTGAAAGTATATTTTCCTTCGCTTCTAGCAATTTCTGATTTTTCAGTAACAACTGGTGCTTTGATTATTTCTAAGTATTTAGTGTCTTTCATTATTTAAGCACCTCCTCAACTTTTTTTAAAGCTTCCTCTGTAATTACCATTACGTCTGTTCCAACTACATCTAGTACATTAATTTCTTCTGCAGAAATTAAAACTAAGTTTTGGATGTTTCTAGAAGCTAAAATTGTATTATCTTCAAACTCATTAACTACTAATAAAACTTTTTTATCAGCAACCTTTAAGTTTTCAAGTAAATTTATCATTTCTTTAGTTTTTGGTGTTTCTAAAGCGATATTTTCTACTACAATAATTGCTTTGTCCATTGCTTTATCAGATAAAGCAGATTTTAAAGCAAGTGTTCTTTCTTTACGATTTTGTTTTTTGCTGTAATCTCTAGGTACTGGTGTTCCATAGTTTCCACCACCTACCCATTGTACGGCTCTAATTGAACCTTGACGAGCACGTCCAGTTCCTTTTTGTCTCCATGGCTTTCTTCCTCCACCAGAAACTTCTGAACGGTTTTTAGTTTTGTGTGTTCCTTGTCTTAAAGATGCCATTGTTAATATTATTGCATCATTTAAAACAGCTTTGTTTGGGGTAATTCCAAATACTTCTTCGTTTAAATTAATGTCCTTTACTTTTTCACCTTTTAGATTTAAAAGTTCTACTTTTTTCATCTACGATTCCTCCTTTCATCACTATATCTTTAATTTTTTTATTCCTTATTATATATTGTGATGATTATTCAACTGTTGTTTCTTCTGTAGTTGCTACTGTTTCTTCACTAACTTCTTCAACTACTACTGGTTGTTCATAAGTAACTAAGTCAGCAGCATCTTTTTTTGTATTAGCTTTCTTAACGGCAGTACGAATCATAACAAATGATTTCTTTGGACCTGGAACATTACCTTTAACTAAAATGACATTATTTTCAGTATCAACTGATACTACTTCAAGATTTTGAACTGTTCTTTGAACATTTCCCATTTGACCAGGCATTTTCTTACCTTTTAATACGTGCATTGGTAATAATGTACCTAGCGAACCAACACCTCTATGGTATTGTGAACCGTGTCCCATTGGACCTCTTGTTTGGTTATAACGTTTAATAACACCCTGGAAGCCTTTACCTTTACTAGTTCCAGTAACATCTACCATTTCCCCTGCTTCGAAAATGTCTACATTAATAGTTTGTCCTAAAGTGTAGTCATTAACGTTTACTCCTCTAATTTCTTTTAAGAAGCGCTTAGGTGTAGTATTTGCTTTGTTTGTATGACCCATTTGTGGCTTGTTGCTTAACTTTTCTCTGATTGTATCAGTTGCTAGTTGTACAGCTTCATAACCATCTTTTTCAACTGTTTTGATTTGAGTAACTACATTTGGTTCTACTTCAATAACAGTAACCGGAATTAGTTTTCCTTCTTTTGTAAAAACTTGAGTCATTCCGATTTTTTTACCTAAGATTCCTTTCATTGTTTTTCCTCCATTATTTAGTTTTGATTTCAATATCTACTCCGCTTGGTAAATCTAAATGAGCTAAAGCTTCAATAGTTTCCTTGCTAGGATTTTTGATCTCAATAAGTCTTTTGTGTGTACGCATTTCGAATTGTTCACGCGAATCTTTATATTTGTGTACAGCTCTTAAGATTGTAAATTTTTCAACCTTAGTTGGAAGTGGCACTGGGCCAGAAATAATCCCACCAGATCTTTTAACTGTTTCCACAATCTTTTTAGCAGCATTATCAAGTATTCTGTGATCGTACGCTTTAATTCTAATGCTTATTTTTTCTGTTGACATTTAAAATCCTCCCTTCGTCTATATCTAGTATAGACTTGCTCCGTGCAAATAACCCGATAGCAAATTAACAACTTAACCTGGCGTATCGACAACCTTGCACATCTAAGCAGTCACACGAAATCAATTATAACAGCGGATAAATAGTTTTGCAAGTGTTTTTTTCATTTTTGTGAGCTTTTTCACATAAAAAAAACTTTTTTTGACAGATTACTACTATTTTTTAATTTATAGTTGTCTTTTAGAAATTGCTTTTTCATTAATTAGTTTAATTGATGCGGGAATGATAAGTGATTTACCAAATTTTTGATTAATGCTATCAAGAGTTTCTTGAATATCATCTTTTTTTTCAGACTTATCTTCATCAAATATTGACAATTGTTTATCATTTTTTGAAGTTAAGTCGGCTAATCTTACTCCTATTAAACGAATCGGATCATCTTTGTAACTTTTTTCAAATATATTTACTACTAATTTATATAGATCTTTGGTGTTACTGGTGGGATTTTCTAATTTTGCTTGAGCAGAGTAGTTTACAAATTGATTGTTTTTATAAAAGACGGCGACAGTTTTAGCATATTGATGTTTTTTTCGTAATTCTTGAGCAATTTTTTCAGTAAAGACTAATAAAATATCTTTTAACTTGTTTTTATCTGTGTAGTCATAAGAAAAGGTTTCAGATATACTAATACTAGTTGATTTATCGCTTCTTGGTTCCACTTTTGTATCATCAATTCCCCAGGCAGATCTTTTTAAGTGGCTTGCTTGATTTTTAAAAGCTCTTTCTAGTATTTTGTCATCAGTATGGGCCAATTGACCAATTGTATATATATTTAGTCGATTTAATTGGTCTTTTGTAGATTTACCTACCATAAATAAATCTCCGACTTCTAATGGCCATAGTTTTGTTTCTACTTCATTTTTAAACAAGGTATGAACTTTATCAGGTTTTTCAAAATCAGAGGCCATTTTAGCACATAATTTATTATTTCCAATACCAATATTAACTGTATAGCCAAATTTTTCTCTTACTTCGTCTTTGATCTTATGGGCTAATTCCACATAATTTTTGTATAAATAATTAGTACCTGTCATATCAATAAAACATTCATCAATAGAAAATTGTTCCATGACTGGGGAATATTTTGATAAATAGGAAAATAATTCTTTGGATTTTTCTTGATACCATTTATGATCTGGCGGAAACACTTGAAGTGATGGGCATTTCTTTTTAGCTTGATAGATGGGCTCCGCTGTTACAATATGATATTTTTTAGCAATTGTGGATTTAGCTAGAACTATTCCATGCCTATCTTTTTCTTCGCCACCAATAATTGCTGGTATTTTTCTTATGTCTTTATTGTAACCTTCATTTAATAATTTAACTGCGGTCCAAGATAGAAAAGCATTATTAACATCAATATGAAAGATAATTCGTTCGGGCATAGGGTCACCTCAGTTATATTATAGAATTTTTTTTCAATTTATTCAATTAAACCTCTGTTTAATTTTGTACATTTGTAATTTACATATTATTTTACAAATTTGGTACATAATAAATTTAGTTGGTGATATTATGAATAAATATGAAGTTAATATTTATGAGCAGATTGCTAGAAATATTAAAAAGTATCGAAAACAAGCTGGCATTACGCAGGCAGTTTTAGCTGAAAAAGTTGGTGTATCTCACGAATTCATTCGTCGGATAGAATCAAAAAAAGGGATTAAAACTTTTTCCATTGATACTATTTGGAAAATATCATTAGTTTTAAATATTGATCCTGGAAAGTTATTTGAAATTGATATTGATGAAGTAGTTTCAAAAGGAAATAATTAAAAAATACTATTATAATAGCTTAACTATTGTGATAGTATTTTTTGTTTAAAATATTCTTTATTTTTATAGGATTTTTTACTGCTAGATTTTATTTATCAATTAAGCTTTCTCCAGTCATTTCTATTGGTTTTTCTAGATTAAGTAGTTCTAATAGTGTTGGAGCTATATCTCCTAATTTACCAGGATGTAGTTTTAATCCGTCTTTTGTAATAATGAATGGTACAAGACTTGTAGTATGAGCAGTCATGGGATTGCCAGTTTCATCAATCATTTCTTCACAATTACCATGATCGGCAGTTATAACCATAATTCCATTTATTTGCTCTATCTTATTATAGATTCTTTCTAAACATTTATCGACAGTTTCAACGGCTTTAATTGCGGCGTCTAAGTTACCCGTGTGTCCTACCATATCACCATTAGCAAAATTTAAAATTACTAAATCAAAGTTTCCTAATTCTTTAATTAAAGCATCAGTAACTTCGTTAGCACTCATTTCTGGTTTTAAGTCATAAGTTGCGACTTTTGGGGAAGGTATTAATATTTTCTTTTCATTCGGATAATCTATTTCCTTACCACCATCGAAAAAGAATGTAACGTGAGCATACTTTTCCGTTTCCGCAATTCTTAGTTGTGATAAGCCTTTCGCTGATACATATTCTCCTAAAATATTAGTCAATTTAGCATCATCATAAGCATGGGGGGCTTTTACAGATTTTACGACTGGTAGCATTGTTACTACTTTTAAATTTTTAAACTTAGTAACTTTCATATCGGTAAAATCTGGATTAGTTAGAGCTGTTAATAATTCTCTTAAACGGTCTTTTCTAAAATTAAAGGCTATTAGACCATCATTTTCAGTAATCATTCCATTTTCATCAAAGATTGTTGGAATAAAAAATTCATCTGTTATTCCATTTTTATAACTATTATCAATAAATTCTTTAATAGAATTTTGCTTGTTTCCCTTACCATTGACAATTACATCATATGCCTTTATTAAACGATCATAGTTATTATCACGATCCATTCCATAATAACGTCCACCAATAGTAGCAATAGTTCCAATTCCATTTAGACTGCCTTCGATTTTTTCAATATATGAATAAGCACTGGTTGGGGATACATCACGCCCATCAGTAAAAAGATGAAGATAGACTTTTTTTAGATTTTGCTCTTTACACATTTTAATTAAAGCAAGTAAGTGATCAATATGAGAATGAACTCCGCCATCACTTATTAGCCCCATAATATGTAATTTTGAATTATTTTCTTTTGCGTGATTCATTACTTCTAATATTCTGGCATTTTCAAAGAACGATCCATCGCTAATGCTTTTATTTATTAGTTCTAGTGGTTGATAGACAATTCTTCCAGCACCAATATTCATGTGACCTACTTCACTATTTCCCATTTGTCCTTTAGGAAGGCCCACTTCTTGTCCTGAGGCATTTAGAGTAGTATGTGGATATTTGTTCCAAAGTCTGTTAAATACTTTATTGTCGGCTAGAGAAACGGCATTACCAAGTGCTTCATTTCTCAATCCATAACCATCCAAAATTGTTAAAATTACTGTTTTTTTCATGTTTACCTCCTTTTAATTTTTAGTTTTCTTTTAAACAGAATGCTGCATAAACTGGAATATATCTTACTTCTTTTTTTGTTGAAAAGTTATTTTCTGTAATACGATAAGCCTGTTGAACAACAAATCTTTTTATAAATACTGATAAAGATTTGGCTTTAGACATACTTCTAGTTGCAATTTCAATAGGGATTATTTTTCCCATTCTATTTTGTACAACAAAATTAACTTCAGCTTTTCCTTCTGACTGATAGTAATATAGTGAATAGCCGGATTCAACTAATGTTTTGGCAAGGTGATTTTCATATAAAATCTCTTTTAATTTTTCATCAGTTGCAAATTGTTTTAAATTTAGATGTAACATCGTGAATAATATACCATCATCTGGTAAGTATAGTTTAAAACTATCTATTTCACGGCAACTACTTAGAGGTGACTTAACACTTTGGATTTTATAGCTACGATATAGTAGTTGATTATTTACTAAGTAATTGATTGCACCTTCATACTCTTTTGCTCTTTTACCATAACCCATTAGTCCGTATTGAAATTTTTTATTGTCTTTACGTAGCTGTTCCGGAACTGAGTTTAAGACTTCTAAGCCACGGGGAATATCAATTAAGACTTTATTTAATAGTATTTCTTTTTTATATACGTCTATTATTTTCTGCTTGATAGCATCTATTTCATAAGCTGATTTACCATCAAGAGAAGCCTGAACAACTTCTGGAAGACCACCAGTCATTAAATATTCTTGAAATAGTTCTAATGCTACCTTGTGGAAAGGACATATTTTATGTTTATTAAAAGATTCTTTAATGAGATCAGCAAGGCTTTTTTCGTCACGAGCCCATAAATACTCTTCAAAGTCCATTTCACTCATACCCTTAAATTGAAGTTCTTCTCCTTTAAATTCGTTTAACTTTTCACGACGGGATGTTATAGCAATGAAATGATATTTACTCTTTTCACTACCAAATAGTTTTAATCCTTTTACTATTTCATTGTCTTCAACATTATCTAATATAATTAAGGTGTCTTCTTTTAGGATAGTTTCTCCCGATAATAATGATAGATTTAAAATAATTTTGTCAGGAGATTTTTCTTTACTAAATAGGTCTAATAAACTTAGATTATTTTCGGTATTAAAGTATACAATATTTTTATATTCTTTTTTTCCAAAGTCTAGAGTAGCAAATGTCTTGCCAATTTGCTTTGGTCCATATAATATTAATGGTTTCCTAATAATATCTTGTTGCCATTTTTTGAAAAATGTTTCTATTTTTCGTTCCATAAAATGTTACCTCCTTACATATTTTATAAATTAAGTATACTTTTTTATTTCTTTATTGTCAATAATTCTAAATGATAAATGTGGTTAAATTACATTGCTTTAAATAGAAAAAATGGAAAGATTAACTCTTTCCACTATAATTAATTTTAAATTTAAAATACTATAAAATATCTAATGTACATGCAATATCTTCGATTTGTTCTTCAGTAAAATCTGTATTAGTTAAGAAAATAACATAATTGTTTTTTTGTTAATTTAGTTAAAAAAATCACTAGATTGACTAGTGGTTTTATAAGTTTATTATTAGCTTATTAAGTGATGCATTTCAAGACGTAATTTATCGGCTACAGTTACTATAAATTCAGAGTTAGTTGGTTTAGCTTTATCAATATCAACACTATGACCAAATATTTCTTCCATTAGTTGCCAATTACCTCTATTCCAGCTTACTTCAATAGCATGTCTTATGGCTCTTTCAACTCTAGATACAGTTGTTTCATATTTTTTTGCTATTTCTGGATAAAGTTCCTTAGTTATTCCACCTACAAGTTCAGGATTTTGATATACCAAGGTTATTCCTTCTCTAATATATTGATATCCTTTTATATGAGATGGTACTCCTAACTCATGTAATATATTGGTAATTGATTTCTGTAAATTATTATGGAATAAATCAATTGCTTTGCCACCATACTTTATTCCTTCTGATACCTCAATGATTCTACTTTCTAAGTCAGCAAGTTCAAATGGTTTAAGCATAAAATAGCTTACTCCCATTTCTGATACCTTTCTAATCATATCTTGGGTATTATATGAAGTTAAGACTATAACCTTTTTATCAATTCCTTTCTTTTTCATTTCTTCTAGAACTGATATTCCATCTTTATTAGGCATTATTAAGTCTAATAAAATTAGGTCATACTCGTCTTTTTTCTTTTCTATGATTCTAAATCCTTCTGCTCCATCATATGCTTCTAAGGTGATCTTAATGTCTGCGTGATCACTAAAATATTCTTTAATCATTTCGATTAAACTTTTGTTGTCATCGATGATTAGTACTCGTGTTTTCTCCATTTTTTCTCCTCTCATATACTGCCACGCATTTTAATTATATAACATTGTTTTTTAAATTACTAGATAAAAAAAAGACAACTTTTGTCGATATTGTCCATTTTGTCTAATTTTCAATTTTATCAATAAATCTTTGTAATTTTTTTATTTTTAAACTTAATCCTCCAAGTAAGTAGCCATCAATTAACTTGCTTGTTTTTAAGTATTCAATATTTTCATCATTAGCACTTCCACCATAAAGAGTTTTACTTTGAGGAAAAATTTCTTTTATTAATAATAGGACGTTATCAATTTCAGCAATTGTTGGAATTAATCCTGTTCCAATAGACCAAATTGGTTCGTAAGCAACAATTATTTTTGACTTTTCTTCTTCCGTTAAATCAGTAACAGCTATTTTTACTTGTTCGGCAATTACTTGTTCTGTATTATTTGTTTCTCTTTGCTCTTTTGTTTCTCCTACGCATAGTATTGGTACAATATTCTTAGCTAATAGATTCTTAATTTTTAAATTAATATCTTTTGCAGATTCTGATAATTCTTGACGTCTTTCTGAGTGGCCAACTATACAATATCTTACATTTAAACTAGCTAATTGACTAGCTGCAATTTCTCCAGTATGAGCACCCATTTCATCTTTACTAACATTTTGGCTTCCAAGATCTATATTATCTAAATTATAGAGTGGTAAGTAGCTTGAAGTTGGGCAAAGAATCAATTTAGAACTTTTAAAATTTAAGCTTGTTAGCTCTTTTTGATATGATTCAAACTCAGGCATTAATAAATTACATTTATTATTTAAAGCAATAATCATATTATTTTCCTTTCACTTTTTTTACTATTTTTGATATTAAACCAAACCGATTTTCTTCTTGTTTATCAATTATGGCTCTTTTATAGACTTCAACAACTCTTTCGGCATAATTAGCTGAACTACAATGTTCTGCTTGAATTCTTGCTTGTTTGCTAAGTTTTTCACGCAAATTAGCTTTATTATATAGATTTAATACTTGTTCTATATATTCTTCTTCTGTCTTAAAGATTATGCCACTTAAGCCATTAGTAACAGTACCTAAAAAAGATTCATCTTCAATACATACTGGTACTTTATTAGCAGCCATAGCTTCAATTACCGTTAATCCTTGTGTTTCAGAAGTAGAAGCAGTTACAAATAGGTCAGAACAATGATAATAATAAGGCATTTCTTCCCATGCTGCTTTTCCATTAAAAATTACATTTTTTTCTATTTTTAAATTTTTAGATTTTTGTTCATACTTTTCCTTATCAGGGCCATCTCCAACAATTAGTAATTTAATATTATCATGTTTTTTAACAATTTTTTGATGGGCTTGTAGTAAGAATTCAACATTCTTTTCTTCGGCTAGACGTCCTACAAAAACTATTACAAAATCTTTCTTAGTAAGTCCTAATTTTTTACTTAGTGACTGAACTAGTTTTTTATCAACATTTTCCTCAAAGAATCGATCTACTTCAATTCCAGTTGGAATTATATGGATATTTTTAGTAAATTTATATTTTTCTTTGAATAACTTATATATTTTATTAGTTGGTACTATTAATTCATTAGCTGTTTTATCACAATAAAATTTAGTTAAATATTCTACTATTTTTTTACTTGATTTATCAAAGTAACCATGAGTTATGTAATGAGTATAATCTTCATACAATGTATGGTATGTATGAACTAGTGGTATATTAAATTGTTTTGCGAAAAGACGAGCAAAAATTCCAATACCAAATTCTGTATGAGAGTGAATTACGTCCAGATTCCAATTTTTCATTGTATTTATCATACTTAGTGGATAAATTTTGCTTATTCGATAGTCATATATTCCAATTGGAATTCCTGGTACTTTAACAATATGTTCTTTTTCATCATACTCATATTTAACTGCATTGTTTCCAACAGTTACGACATATACAGTGTGACCTTTTTTTTCTAAGGCTCTTTTTAACATAGCAACACTGGTTGAGACACCATTTATATATGGGGGATAAGAATCTGTAAATAAACCTATTCGCATTTTATCACACTTCTTTCTTGTCAAAGTTTATTAGGATGGCACCAACAATCATTCCTAGATAATATGTTATAAAGCGCCAAATTAAAAGAGAGGCATTTAGGCTTACAACTGGGAAAAAATTACCAAAGAATTTAATAAATCCATATTCAATACCACCACTTGAACCAGGTGCAGGAATGAAGGCTCCAATTATTAAGACATAAGCTGATGTTACTAAAGCATCCATAGCATTAAGACTATTAAATTCGTTTAATCCATATGCAATAAATAATGGAATTATATAAAGACAAATTAGGCTAAGAAAATTTAAAATTACACCTTTAATAAAAAGAGTTTTTTGTTTACGTAATTCTTTAGAACTATTATGAAATTCATCTATTTTTTCAGACCACTTTATAATATTTTTTTCTTCATTTTTAATAATTTTTAATTTACATAATAAATGAATAATAATTTTCATTATATCTTTTATTTTCTTTTTACATAATATAACCATATATAAAGCAATTAAAACTATAATATTAATAGTAAAGCCTAGTAGGACAAGATTTTTTAATATTGTAGTTGACGGAAATATTTGAAAAAAGAAATTATATAATACAGCTAAAGTACCTAGTAGGACAAGGGCTGTTTGATAAAAAATGAAATTTTGAACGACAATACTAGTAGCTCTACTAGCACTTATTCCGTGTTTTGTTAGCATATATACTTCCATAGGCTGACCTCCTGTATAAAAGGGGGTTATTCCATTAAAAAATTGGGTAATTATATTATGCTTAATTGATTCTCTTATAGTTAATTTTTCTTTATTATTTACACATTTATATGCTACATAGGCTTTTATTGAAAGTGAGGCAAAATATAAGATAATAGCAATAATTACATAAAAATAGTTCATTTCCAAGATTGTTGCAACTATTTCATGTAAGTTATCTTTTAATATTGCATATATAACTATTATGGTAATTAGAAGAATAAGAATTGTGTTCTTTTTAATACTTTTTATTATTTCCATCTATTATTCCTTCTTTTCCGAAAGATCTAACGAAGCTAGTTATTCCGTTTTCCTCTCCTAAATTTTCATATCCATCGTTTTCTATCACTTCAAGGAGGGCATAATCAGAACTACTTATAGTGGTGAAAACTTCTAGCATTCCTAAACTTGATGCGTATTCTGAAGCTTCCAATAACATTTTTCTACTTCTAGATACTTTTTTTGATGATGGTAAACTTAAATAACAACTTTTTATATCTTTATATACATCTAATAGGCAGTAATCTATTACTTTACTATCTTCTATTAATAAAAGATACTGTTCTACTTCGTTTGCCTCTCTTATCTTTTTTTCATACTCTTCTTTTGTATAGTGACTAGATATTACCTGTAACTGTGAAGTTAGGCTATTTTCTAAATCATTTTCTGATTCAAATATAGCAATTGCTTTCATTTGCTCTTGATTATATGGATTAGCAATTGAAAGTGTTTGTTTTGACATTTTACCACCTACTTTATTACTGCTATTCCTGGCAATGTTTTTCCTTCTAGGTACTCTAATGTTGCTCCTCCACCAGTTGATGCATGATAAATTTTATCTTTATAATTAACTGCTGCCGCTACAATATCTCCTCCACCTAAGATTGTTTTAATATTATTGTTTACAATATATTCAAGTAGCTTATCAGTACCTACTTTATATTTATTAAATTCATAGACACCTAGTGGACCATTCCAAACGACAATTTTTGCATTTTTTATCTGTTCAGCAAAATAAGTTATAGTTTTAGGGCCAATATCTAAGCCCATTTCATTTTTTTCTATATTATTTATGTCTTTTACTTTGTACTCTTCTTTTTCAGTAAACTCTGTTGTTACTGCAACATCTACTGGTAAGATAATTTTGTTACTATAATTTTTTAGAACTTTTTTACAAAATTCTATGTTTTCTTCATCAATTAAGGAAGTTCCAGTTTCATAACCTTTGGCTTTTAGAAAAGTAAAGGCCATTCCTCCACCAATTATAATCTTATCAGCTTTATTTACTAAATTTTTAATTACACCTATTTTATCTGATACTTTTGCACCACCTAAAATGACAATAAATGGATGTTCAGGATCATTTAAAGAACTTAAAGCAGTTAATTCTTTTTCAATTAAAAAGCCAACTGCTGATGGTAAATTACTGGCTATGCCAACATTTGAAGCATGAGCTCGGTGGGCTGTTCCGAAAGCATCGTTTATAAATACATCACCTAAAGAAGCCCAGTATTTTCCTAATTCTTCATCATTTGAGCTTTCCTTTTTACCATCTAAATCCTCGTATCTAGTATTTTGAATTAAAATAATATCTTTAAAATTCATATTTTCAATAGCTGTTTCTAATTCTTGACCGCGTGTTTTAGGAATGAATTTTACTTCGCAATTTAAAAGTTCACTTAATCTTACGGCTACGGGAGCCAAATCATTTTTAGCCAAATCTGCTTCTTCTTTTACCCTTCCCAAATGTGATAATAAAATTATTTTAGTATTTTGATCTAGACAATATTTAATAGTTTGAAGGCTAGAGATAATTCTAGTATCATCAATTATTTTTCCATCTTTTATAGGTACGTTAAAATCACAACGAATTATTACTTTTTTATTTTTTATATCAATATCTTTTATAGTTTTCATTGCTAATCCTCCCATTCTATTTAAAGTATAGCATTTTTTGTGTAAAAAAAAAAGAAATAGGCGATATTTGTGATAAATTTTTTTACATTTAGATAATATATATACTTTTTATTCTACAATTCCTATTCTTTATTTTATTTGCTTATCAA
>CALVRD010000037.1 GCA_944358435.1 uncultured Bacilli bacterium
TACATCATAGTAGAAAAACCTGTAATTATCAATCAAATACATGATATAATAATTACAGGTTTATAATACCAAATAGTTATAGTAAAAGAAAGAATAATTAGTCAATAATAATTAAACTAATTATTCTTTTTCTTTAAAAAAGTCTGTCCAAGAAAAGCTATAAATAAAATTAAATTAAAATATTTTGTTTTTCTTTCTTTGTGATATAATTTAGATATGGAGTGATTATAGTGCATATAAAAATAGGCAATGTTAAAGTTAATTACATACAATATGGTGAAGGAAAAGATGTAATACTTTTACATGGTTGGGGTCAAAATATTGTAATGATGAAACCACTTGGTGATAACTTATGTGATAAATTTCGAGTTACAATTATAGATTTCCCGGGTTTTGGGGAAAGCGATGAACCCATCGAAGCATGGACAATTAGTGACTATGCTCAGATGTTAGAAAAGCTTGTTAAAGAATTAGGAATAAAAAAACCAATTGTTATTGGCCATTCTTTTGGAGGAAGGGTAGCAATTCGTTATTCAGCAGATAATCCAATTGAAAAACTAATTCTCTTTGGTAGTCCATGTATTAGAAAAAATCAAGAATTACCATTGTCAGTAAAAATACTTAAGAAATTAAAGAAACTTCCATTCCTTGATGAGTTTGGTGAGTTTATGAAAAAATATATTGGTTCAAGGGACTATAAAGCTGCTAGTCCAATAATGCGAAAAATACTGGTAAATACCGTTAATGAAGATTTATCAGTTTATGCGAAAAGAATCGAAGAGCCAACTTTATTAATTTGGGGAGCATATGATACTGAAGCCCCAATTGAAGAAGCCAAGGAATTAGAAAAAATAATGATTGATGCTGGACTTATAGTTTTACCAGGGACACATTATGCATATTTAGAAAATTTACAACAAGTGGTCAATATACTTAGAGAATTTTTATAGGAGGTATTTATGTTATTAATTATATTTATTACTTTAACGTTTACATTTGCAATTATTTTTAAATCAAAAAGATTTTTGCATATGTTACAACAAAACCTATACAATGAGAATAATCGTTACTTAAAATGGCTATTTAAAAATGCCAAACAATTCTTTGATTTAGATCTTCTTATTACGGCTATCGCTTTAATAGGAGGACTAGTTACTTTTGACATTGAAAGGTTTTCTATACTAATAGGTTTAGTATTAATAGTTTTAAATATTTTACTTGGATTAAAATGGAATAGTATAATTAAACATGATCAAAATAAGAAACCATTAGTTATAACAAAAAGAGTTAAAAGGCTTATAACAACAACAACTATTTTATATTTAATTCCTGTTATCTTTGGAACTATTAATTACACTAATCAACAATTTGTTTGGATTATGTTATCTACTATTAGTTTAATGTTATACTTAAATCCATTTGTAATATTTATTGCTAATATAATTAATTTTCCTATTGAAAGAGGAGTATATCACTATTATAAAAGTAAAGCTCAAAATAAATTAAAAAGTATGCCTAACTTAAAAGTTATTGGTATTACTGGTAGTTATGGTAAAACTAGTTCTAAAAATATTTTAAGTGATATTTTAAATGTTAGATATAATGCTTTACCAACACCAAGAAATTTAAATACTTATAATGGTCTTATAATGACTATAAATAATAATATGGATAAGTTCACTGATATTTTTATAGCTGAAATGGGTGCTTATGTTAGAGGGGAAATTAAAGGACTTTGTGATTTAGTTAAACCTAAGTATGGTATTTTAACAACTATTGGAACTGCCCATTTAGAGTCATTTGGCAGTGAAGAAAATATAGTTAAGGCTAAGTTTGAACTTATTGAGTCACTACCACAAGATGGATTTGCTGTTCTTAATGGTGATGATCCTAAACAAGTTTCGTATAAGTTAAAAAATAAGGTTAGAACTATTTGGATTGGTATTGATAATAAAGATGCTGATGTTAGAGCTTGCAACATTAAATGTTCTTCAAAGGGAACAAGCTTCGATGTTGTCTTTAAAAATAAAGATGAAAAATATAAATTTGAAACAAGATTATTAGGTAAGCATAATGTTTATAACATTTTAGCTGGTATTGCTTGTGGGGTAGAGTTTGGTATTCAAATTAATGATTTGCAATCAGCAGTAAAGATGGTTAAGCCAGTAGAACATAGACTTGAATTGAAAAAACTTGGCACATTTTATCAAATTGATGATGCCTATAATTCAAATCCAGTTGGTGCCCGTAATGCCTGTGAAGTTTTAGGGATGATGGATGGAGTTAGGGTAGTTGTTACTCCAGGAATGATTGAACTTGGTGAAAAAGAAGCTTACTATAATAAAGAGTTTGGTAAACAAATTGCCAAAGTTGCAGACTATGCAGTCTTAATTGGCGAAAAAAGAACAAAGCCAATTTATGATGGACTTTTATCCGGTGGCTTTAATAAAGATAAGATTATTGTATTTAATGATGTTAGAGAAGCATATACTTTTATTAATAGTTTAAATGATAGTAAAAAGGAAATCTTTGCACTATTTGAAAATGATTTACCAGATACATATAATGAATAGGGAGGAAATTTTATGAAAATTAAATTAGGTGTAATTTTTGGTGGAGAATCAGTTGAACATGAGGTTAGTATTATATCAGCTATTCAAGCAATGAATAAAATAGATCAAGAAAAATACGAGATTATACCAATCTATATTACAAAAGATAGAGAATGGTATACTGGAGATATGTTAAAGGATATTGAGTTTTATCAAGACTTATCTTTAATCAAAAGATATACTGATAATGTAGTTTTATATTATCGAGATGGTAGATATGTATTACAAAAGAAAAATGGTTTATTTAAACCAGTCGTTAAAGAAATTGATATTGCATTCCCAATCGTACATGGTACAAATGTTGAAGATGGTGTACTACAAGGATACCTACAATCTATTGGAATTCCATTTGTAGGAGGAAATGTTTATGCATCAGTAGTGGGTCAAGACAAGGCCTTTATGAAGGATATTTGGAAAGAAGCTAATTTACCAATGACTAACTATGTTTGGTTCTATGATGCTGACTATAAACGTGATAGTGAAGAGGTATTAAAATTAGTTTCCAAATTAAAATATCCAGTTATTGTTAAACCAGCTACTACAGGTTCAAGTGTTGGAATTAATGTTTGTGATAGTGATGAGTCATTAATTGAAGCTATTGATGAAGCTGTTCAATATGATTCAAAAATAGTAGTTGAAGAAGTAGTACCTAACTTAAAAGAAGTTAATATTGCTGTCATGGGTAATTATGAACACCAAAAAGTTAGTGAAATAGAAGAAGTATTATCTGGTAATAAGTTCTTAACCTTCAACGATAAATATATCGGTGGCGGAAAAGGAAAATTAAAAGGTATGAAAACATCTGCCAAGACTTCTAAAGGAATGGTTTCCGCTAACAGAAAATTACCAGCCGATTTAAGCAAAGAATTACGCAATGAAATTGAAGACGTTGCTATTAAAGCTTTCAAAGCTCTAGGTACTTCTGGGAATAGTAGAATAGATTTTTTAATTGATTCAAAAACTAATAAAGTTTATATTAATGAAATAAATTCTATCCCAGGAAGTTTAGCTTTCTATTTATGGGATGCTAAAGGAGTTGACTTTACTTCTGTCTTAGATGAAATGATTAATATAGGAATTAAAGATTATAAAAAGAGAACAAGTAAGGTTCATTCATTTGATTCAAATATTTTACAAGGTTTTGCTGCTAATAGTAGCTTGAAAGGAATGAAAGGTATTAAAGGAAAACTAAGATAGTCTTCCTTTTTTTATGTAAAAAAAGAGAACTTTACCAAGTCCTCAATTTTATCTTTAAGTTCATATAGAACTAATTAACTAGTGGTGGGCTGTTAGGGATTCGAACCCTAGACCCACTGATTAAGAGTCAGTTGCTCTACCAACTGAGCTAACAGCCCATAAATTAAATTACTTGTTAAGTATAACATAATTTAAAGTAAAAGGGAAGACCCAAAATTTCATTTTTTTACTTATTTTATTAGTTTTTTTATCAAAAATAACAAATATTAATAAAAAAGTAACTATACAATCAAATTTTTTACTTATATAACCTTAAATATTAAAAGAAAATTTATCTATATATTTACATAAGAAAAGGTATTTTTAAACCTATTATTTTCTAAAAGATAATTATAAGTTTACAAATTTATGGTAATAGTAAAAATAGGGGAATTATAAAAAATATATTTATTAAAACTATTTTTAAAGATTAATTATAAATGAATAAAATAAAAAGACAAAAATTATAAAAAATGCTTGACTTAAATAGTTTATTTATAGTATTCTATATTTGCAGTTGCAAAATAGATAGAAAAAACTAAATTTGCTCTTGCAAAATTGTACTTGATATTGTACAATAAATAAGTAACTTATTGATGGACCTGTAGCTCAGTTGGTTAGAGCACACGCTTGATAAGCGTGGGGTCACAGGTTCAAGTCCTGTCAGGTCCACCATATATATGCCTCAATAGCTCAGTCGGTTAGAGCACTTGACTGTTAATCAAGGGGTCCTAGGTTCAAGTCCTAGTTGGGGCGCCATTTATTTTTGGCCAGTTGGTGAAGTGGCTTAACACACTGCCCTTTCACGGCAGCATTCACGGATTCGAATTCCGTACTGGTCACCATTTAGTATGTTACTCAGTTTAGTCTGAGTTTTTATTTTCAAAAATTTATTTGTTGACATAATCCTAATTATAATGTAATATTGTATATGCGGATGCACAAGAGATGGAGTAGTACTCAAGAGGCTGAAGAGGCGCCCCTGCTAAGGGTGTAGGTCGGGCAACTGGCGCGCGAGTTCAAATCTCGCCTACTCCGCCATTATGAATTAAACCTGTTTTTTACAGGTTTTTTTGTGTGCTTTTTTCCTTCATAATGGTAATTAATAGCGTCGCTATCCAGCCCGCTACTATTGACGAAAACTCTTATTTCAGTTAGAATAATAAATGTAGTAAGGATTGCTTAATTAACTAATTATAAAATATAAATATGTCACGATAATATTATTTAGATAGGAATTTATATGATATATACTATGGTATGTTTACTATAACTATAATTAAATTATTAGAATGAAATTATAATTTTAATTGCAAAGTTAGAAGCAATGTTTCATTAATAATATCTTAATATTAAAATAAATTAATTTGCTACTATCTGTAAGCATTTACTATATAAGAAGAATATTTTTATTATATAAGGAGTATTGATATGATGAATAAATTACTTAAAAATTTTTTTAGGGATTTTAATAAAATAAATAATTATTATAATTACTTAATCGAGAAAACAAAAAAATTAGAATATGTTGGAATTACTAACGAGTGGCTTATTGATAATTTTTACTTATTAGTTGAACATAAGACTGATATTGTTAATGATAAAAAGATTATTAACAAAAGGTTAAAAAAATCGGTAACGCTCTATTTTTGTTTAAAAGAATTGGCGATAAAAAATAATTATAATATTAATCTTAAAAACTTAGTCACAGAATTAAAACAGTATCAAAAAGATACTAATAAATATTTTTCATATCAAGAGATTGCCAATATTAAAACTGTATTGGTATTTATTTATACTAGTAGATTACATAAATTATGTGAAGAAGAATTAGATAAATTATTATCAAGTGATAAGATTAAGAAAACATTTGAAAACTATAAAGATAAAGACATACAATTAAAAGATCTTATAGATGAAGAATTTGATGTAGAACATAATCATCATTATATTTATGAATTAAATAGTCGATTAAAAGAATTAGGAACTAAAGGTAATGGATTATTTAAAGAATTAAATGAATTTTTAAAAGAAAAACAAGTTAGTTTAAAAGAAATTATCAATGATGAATATCAAGCAAAAATTGATAATGACTTATTAATATCAAATATATTTAATGACTTAAGAAACTTTTTTGAACTATCAATAGAAGATTTATATGAAAAAGTATCAAAGGCTGAAAAGATTCTTCTAGCTGATAAAACATATAGTAAAATGACAGTTGAATCTAAAGACTTATATCGTAGAAAGCTAGAAAAATTAGCTAAAAAGAATCATTGTACAGAAGTTGAATATTTAAATAAATTGCTTGATAAAACAAGCTTTGAAAACTATCATATTGGCTTTCAATTATTTAAAAATAAAAGTAATCATCTTTTAATGATTGTCTATGTACTTACAATTTTTTTAGTAACTGGATTATTTAGTTGGTGGCTATCAAAATATTTTATTAATTATAGAGTATTAGGATTTTTCATTATATTAATTCCTGTTAGCCAGTTAATTATGCAACTATTTAATCAGTTATTAATTAGAATTGTTCCAACTAATCCTTTGCCTAAACTCGATTATTCTAAAGGTATACCTGAAGAATCCACAACTATGGTTGTTATTCCAACAATAGTAAGTGATACGAAAAAGATTAAAGAAATGTTTGATATATTAGAAACATTTTATTTAATTAATAAAACTGATAATTTATATTTTACTTTATTAGGAGATGCTAAGGCTAGTAAAGAAGAAATAATGCCATACGATGAAGAAGTTTCTGAGTATGGTAGAAAAATAGCCGAAGAATTAAATAAAAAATATAAAAAGAATTTATTTTATTTTATCTATCGAAAAAGAATTTGGAATCCTAAAGAAGATAGTTATCTAGGTTATGAACGTAAAAGAGGAGCACTATTACAATTTAATAAAATATTATTGCATGAAGCTGATCAGACTTTTGAAGATAAATATTTTAATGTAAATATGCTTCACGATAATAAGTTAAATGTTAAATATGTAATTACTTTAGATACTGATACAAGATTAGTTTTAAATACAGCTCTTAACTTAGTTGGAGCCATGGCTCATCCAATGAATAGACCAGTACTAAATAAGGAAGGTACTAAGGTCATTAAAGGATATGGAATAATGCAACCCAGGGTTAGTGTTGATATAGAAGCTACTAATAAGAGTCTATATAGTCAAATATTTGCCGGTATTGGGGGATTTGATACTTATTCAGCAATAGTCCCAAATGTCTATCAAGATTTATTTAAAGAAGGTAGCTTTGTTGGTAAGGGCATTTATGATTTAAAAGTTTTTGATGAAGTATTAAGTAATACCTTCCCAGAAAATTTAATATTATCTCACGACTTGTTAGAAGGTAATTATTTACGATGCGGCTACGTTTGTGATATTGAGCTAATTGATGATTTCCCATCAAAATTTTTAACTGATATTACTAGACATCATCGTTGGGCTAGAGGAGACGTTCAAATAATTGGCTGGCTTCGTAATAAAGTAAAAAATGAAAAGGGCCAAGTGGTTAAAAATCCAATTAATACCCTTGGTAAATTTAAAATATTTGATAATATTGTTAGAATGTTCTTATATCCAACACTATTATTAACACTTATTTGTGGTATTTTCTTTAGTAAAGTTAATCCATTGTGGTGGATTGGATTTGTTGTTTTAGAAATAGCAATTCCCGTAATTATCTTTTTAAAAAGTAAAATAGCTAAAAGTAATGGAAAATTAAACATATATTATAAGAACTTTATATCTGGTGGACGTAGTGTTTTACTAAGATCTTATATCGTGATCGCAACAATTCCTTTTTATACTAAACTTTATATGGATGCTTTTGTTAGAACTATGTATCGCTTATTTATATCTCATAAAAATTTACTTAACTGGATTACTGCAGAAGAAGTTGAAAGAATCGTTAAAGGAGACTTAAAGAATTATATAAGGAATTTTACTCCTAATATTATTACTGCAATTTTATTAATTATAGTAGGTATTATATTTAAAAATGTCTATGCACTTATTTTAGCTTTTGTTTTCTTAAGTGCACCATTTATTCTATATTGTGTAAGTTCTGATATTGATCATAGTCAAATAGAGTTAAAAGCCGAAGAAAAATCTGATGTTAAAGAAGTCGCCTTAAAAACTTGGAAATATTTTGAAGATAATTTAATTGAAGAATATGATTACCTAATACCTGATAATTATCAAGAAAACAGAGAACAAAAACTCGATTTACGTACTTCTCCAACTGCTATAGGATATTCACTTACTAGTATTGTTAGTGCCTATGAATTAGAGTTTATTGATTCTACTAAAACCATTGACCTAATTAGTAAAATTCTTCATAGTATTGATAAGTTAGAAAAATGGAATGGTCACTTATATAATTGGTATGACATAAAAACTAAGAAAGTATTTGCTCCAAGATTTATCTCAACAGTTGACTCTGGTAATCTATGTGCCTCATTAATTGTTATCTTAGAATTTTTAACAAAACAAGGTAGTGTTGAACTAGCTTCACTATGTAAAAAGCTAATTGATAATATGAACTTTAAAAAACTATATACAAAGAATAATGTCTTTAGTATTGGTTACGATGAGTCTGAGGAAAAACTATCAATTTATAATTACAATAAATTTGCTAGTGAATCACGGTTAATTAGTTATTTAGCTATTTGTTTAGGTGAAGCTCCTTCTAAACATTGGTTCTGTTTAGATAAATCTTTAACTACCTATAAAGGACATAAAGGACTAATTTCTTGGTCAGGTACATCATTTGAGTACTATATGCCATTATTGTTTATGAAAAATTATCCTAATACTTTATTAGATGAATCTTATCGCTTTGCTCATTTTTGTCAAAAAGAATATATTGAGGACGTTTCAAAAGATCTTCCTTGGGGAATCGGAGAAAGTGCTTATGATGAACTAGATAATTCTTTGAATTATAAATATAAGGCTTTTTCAACCCCTTACTTAAAAGCAAAAGAAGACAAAGAAAATCGAATAGTTTTATCACCATACTCATCAATTATGGCCATGGAGTTATTTCCAGAAGATGTTTATGAAAATATGAACAAGTTCAAAAAGCTTGGTATGTATGGTAAATATGGCTTTTATGAATCTTATGACTACGATAATAAAGATGTCGTTAATGCTTATTTTGCTCACCACCAAGGAATGATTTTAGCCTCTCTTGCCAATTACTTAAAGGGTGGAGTTATTCAAAATTATTTCCATAGTAATGTTAATATTAAGACATTTGATATTTTATTAAAAGAAAAAGTTCAAATGAAGACAAGTATTGACATGAAGATGGCTCATTATAAGAAATACGATTATCAAAAAGAAAGAGTTGAAAACGATATTAGAGCCTTTAATTATATTTCCTATATGCCAGAAGTATCAGTTCTATCAAATAAAAAATATTGTTTACTTATGAATGATAGAGGTAATAGTTTTTCTAGATATCGAACATTACAATTAAATAGATATCGTAAAGTTACTGAACAAGATTATGGTTTATTTATGTATATTAGAGATTTAGAAACTAATAATATTTGGTCTAATACTTACGCCCCAGTAAATAGAAAACCGGATAATTATGAAGTTGTTTTTGCATCAGATATGATTAAATATTTACGTACTGATGGTAAGATTATGACTAAAACAGAAATTGTTGTTACTAAAGATCATCATGCTGAGATAAGAAAGATTACTTTTAAAAATAATAGTGATCATCTTAAAACTTTAGAATTAACTACTTATACAGAAGTAATATTATCTGAAAATATGGATGATGTTTCTCATCGCGTCTTTAATAGTATGTTTATATCTAGTGAATTTGATAGTACAAGTAATTCGTTAATTATGCGCCGAAAAAGTAGATCTGAAAATACGGCAAATGGCTATATGGTTAATCGTCTAATAATTAATAATCCACAAACATCATATACTTATGAAACAGAAAGAGAACATTTTATTGGGCGAGGACATACACCAAATAATCCGACTGCCCTAAATAAAGAATTAACTAATTATAGTGGCGATAACTTAGACCCTGTAATGAGCCTAAGAAATAAAATTGAAATAGAAGCTAATAGTAGCGTAACAGTTTACTTAATTATGGGCTTTGGGCGTAGTAGAGAACAAATTATGGATATTATTAATTCTTATAATAATATTTCTGATATTGATAAAGCTTTCAAAGTGTCTGCTCTTATGAATGTTGTTAATACTAAAACACTAGGCGTTAGTGGAGATGATATGCGACTTTATAATATTATGCTTAATTATTTATATCAGACTACTAAGATATCAGTTAGTGAAGAAAGAATGGATTTACTAAGAAAAAATTGCCTTGGACAAAATGGTTTATGGAAATTTGGAATTAGTGGAGATAGACCAATCGTATTGGTAGATATTAGTGATATTAGTGATTTACCATTTGTCTTCGATATATTAAAAGCTTTTGAATATTATAAAAATAATTCAATATTTGTTGATGTTGTTATTGTTAATAATGAAAATGAACAATATGCTAAAATTATTAATAAAGAAATTGAAGATGAAAAATATCGGATGTATTCTTTAAATAGTTTTTATCATACACCAGGATCAATTAATATAATTGATGGTAGTAGTTTAACTAGAGAAGAAAAGAGTCTACTTAACATTGTACCAAGACTAAGGTTTATTATTAAGGACCACATTTCTTTTAAAGAAGCTATTGAAACACTACAAAAAAATAATAAGATTAGTTTGTATGAAACAAAAATATTACAAGAAAATATTCCCGTTGCTAATACTGAAAAATTAGTCTATGACAATGGTTATGGTGGCTTTAAAAACAATGGTAAAGAGTATGTAATCTATAATAAAAATACACCAACTCCTTGGAGTAATATTATTGCTAATAAAAACTTTGGAACTATTATTACTAATAATGGTTGTGGTTATACTTATGCTTATAATTCTGGAGAATTTAAAATTACTTCTTGGACTAACGATATAGTTGTTAATGATAAGTCTGAAGGATTTAAATTTAATGGTAAAGTATTTGATCCAGAAAAATGTACTCATGGCTTTGGTTATAGTATTTTAGAATGTGAAACTAATAACTTAAAAAAAGAAATTACTGAGTTTGTTGCTGTAGAAGATCCAGTTAAAATATATTTAGTTAAACTTACTAATAAAACAAATGATAATTTAGATTTAAATATTGATTACTGGATTAATCCAACTTTTGGTAACTTTGAGGAAAAGACAGCTCGTCATATTTTATCTGAGTTTGTTGGCAATAAGAATTACATGAAATTACGTAATGTTTATAGTATTAGTTATGGTGATGTCTGTGTTTATATGTCTTCTAGTGAAAAGATAACTTCTGCAGTTACTGATCGTATTTTATTAAAAAGTATTAGTAATAAAATTACTTTATCTGCTATGGAGGAAACAACACTTGTCTATGTTTTATGTAGTAATAGAGATGAAAAAGTGGGCAGTGAATTAGTTAAAAAGTACACTGATGTTTTAGCTGCTAAAAAAGAACTTAAAGCTGTTAAAAGTAATTGGGATAAAATGTTATCAACTATTCAAGTTAAAACGCCAGACAAGAGCTTTAACTATATGGTAAATGGTTGGTACTTATATCAAACTATGTCTTCTAGAATTCTAGCAAGATCAGGATTCTATCAAGTAAGTGGAGCTTTTGGTTATCGTGATCAGCTACAAGATTCAATGAATATTGTCCTAACTCATCCAGATGTTACTAGAAAACAAATATTAATTAATGCTACTCATCAATTTGAAGAAGGAGACGTCCTTCATTGGTGGCATGAAGCAAATCATTTTGGCTTACGTAGTCGCTACAAAGATGATTATTTATGGTTGGTTCTAGCAACAGTCAACTACGTTGAAACAACTGGTGATTATGACATTTTAAAAGAACTTATTCCTTATGCTGTCGGTGATAAACTAGGAGATTATGAACATGAGAAAGGTATTACTTTTAGATATTCCGAAACTAAAGCTACTTTGTTAGAACACTGTCTAAAATCACTAAAATTATCAATGAATTCACTAGGTCGACACAAAATTCCACTTATGGGTGGTGGAGACTGGAACGATGGTATGAATAAAGTTGGTATTAAAGGTAAAGGTGAAAGTGTTTGGTTAGGCTTTTTCTTATATTACATAATTGAAAAGTTTGTTAAAATGATGAAGCATTATGATAAAAAATTTGATGTTAGTGATTATCTTACATTTAATGAAAAACTTCAAGAAAATTTAAATAAGAAAACTTGGGATGGAGAATATTATTTAAGAGCTTTCTTTGATAATGGCGATAAGCTTGGAAGCCATGAAAATAGTGAATGTAAGATTGATTTAATTTCCCAAAGCTTTTCAATATTAAGTGGTGTTGCTCCTAAAAATAGAGCAATGAGTGCTATTAATGCTGTCGAAGAACAATTAGTTGATAAAGATAAAAAAATTATTAAACTTTTAACTCCCGCTTTTGAAAAGTCTTTAAATAATCCAGGTTATATTATGAGTTATTCCAAAGGCATTCGTGAAAATGGTGGACAATATACTCATTCAGTTGCTTGGTATATAATGGCTTTAATAAAAGCTGGCTATCATGACCGTGCCTATAAATATTATCAAATGATTAATCCAGTTGAAAGAAGTATCAATAGTACTAGAGTTAATACCTATAAAGTAGAGCCTTATGTTATAGCAGCTGACATTTACTCAGCCGAAAATTATAAAGCTCGTGGTGGTTGGACTTGGTATACAGGATCAGCTGGTTGGTTCTATAATGTTGGTATTACTGAAATAGCTGGTTTAAAAAAGACTGGCAATACTTTGAAAATAGAACCTAGTATGCCGGTATCATGGGATTCATATGAAATTACATATAATTATCTAGATACAGTTTATAACATCAAAGTTATTAAAGATAAAGATGAAGAAATTAGCTTGGATGGAGTTATTATAAAAACTAATTCCATTAAATTAGTAAATGATAAAAAAGAACATACTATAATTGTTCGCACAAAATAGGAGCGTTTTGTGAACTGAACCCCAAAAGTTGGACGGTTTATAAATAGTTTCTAATTAGAGGATTGTAACCTGTAATTTACGGGCGAC
>CALVRD010000038.1 GCA_944358435.1 uncultured Bacilli bacterium
GGGATTACCAATATACTTTTCGCATGACATTACATAAGTATTTAAAACATCCTTATTAACTGGGGTAGTCGCACTATAATCTAAATATACCATTATTCATCACTCATTTCTAACATTATAATATAATAGAAAAAAATAGATATAATCCATTTTTTAATCACCGCTAATATTATAAAGTTCATAATTAAGTTTTGCAACTGCTAATTCAATTGTCATTAATTTCTCACTATCACTAAGTTTTTCATTTTCTTCTAACATTTCAACCATTTTATAAGCAGAATCAATAATTTCTTGCTTGTTGTCTAATAATTCAATTTTATCTAGCATATAATTCATCTTATTGGTCACCTCATCTTTCATAAATACTTAATTGTTATATCTTTGTAGTATTTCATATAATGATTGCATCTTTAAATCTAATTCATCTATATCTTTTGAACATTCTTTTAAGCCAAACCTTATTTCTTCAGGTATCATTTCTGGAAACTTATATCTTAACTTATGATCTAGGCTAGCCCAGCAATCCATTGCTACTGTTCTAATCTGAATTTCTGCTTCAATATACTCAGTTCTTTCACCTAAATGAACAGGTACTAATACTATTAAATGATAACTCTTGTAACCACTTTCTTTAGGATAATCTATATAATTATTTTCTCTTTTAATAATAAATTGTTTTGAACTCTTAATTAAATCAACTATATCATAAACATCTGATAAGAATGAACAAACGATTCTAACCCCAATCATATCATAAACTTTTCTAATTAAGTTATCTACTGTAACTTCATAGCCTTTATCTTTTAACTTTTTACTAGCACTATCTAATGATTTCATTCTAGTTTTTATATGTTCAACAGGGTTATAACCTTTTTTATATTCATAATCTTTAAGTAATATATTTAATTCTGTTTCTAATATCTGCATAGCAAAATTATATTTAAGAATCATCTCTTTATATTCTGCTTCTTCGGTAATTTTCATTTGTCCTCCCTATTTGTTTGTATTTTGATAATAATCTCTCTCAGCAATTGATAAAGATATATTATCTAAGTCTTCTAAATCACCATCTTCATCATAAAATACATCTTCTATTTTTCTTAAAACTTCTTTTAAGTTGATACAAGATTTATAATCAATATTATATCTATTTAATACTTCAATTTCTTTGTTAGTAAGCATTAAATTATTACCACAATTAACTAATTCATTTGATATAAAGTCTAGATTACTTACTAATTCACTTATATTATACTCCACATTATTCTCCTTTAGGTCAAAAAAAGAACTAAATAGTTCTATTTACACATATATCCATTATTTTTCATTCTGGTCATTAGTTCACCTTCAGTGTACTTATCTTTAATTTTCAAAGTAACTACTTCACTACTTTTAGTATTGGGATTAATTTTTATCTTTAAATCTTCATTATCTGTAAAGCTAATATTATTTAAAATAAGTGTTTCATCATCGTCTACTTCTATTTCTACAATGACATAATTAGTTCCTCTTGATATTACTACAGCATCGTCTAAATAGTTATATGACTTATCTAGAGCATCTTTAGTTTGTTTTAAATATTGTTCGTTTTTTAAATACTTTTCATTTAATGTTATCTTCTTAGTAAGTGACATTTTAGATATTTTATTATTATTTAATTCTACTATTAAATCTTCATTAATAGTATTTCCATACTGATCAGTAACTTTTTTACTGCATTCTAAGTATGGTTGCTTTACTGAAGCAAACAAATAAATTAGTACCATTAAAATTAGCAAAGTAATAATTGAAGGTACAACCATATTTTTCTTTTTTGTCATTGCCTTCACCTCTAAGGCAATTATATCACATTTATTCCAATAGAAAAAGTACTAAAATAGTACTTCTCCTTATTTAATTTCAATGGTTTTTTTGTTTTCTAGTTTTTCTTTTTTAGGTATTGTGATATTTAAAACACCATTATTAAATTCAGCATCAATCTTATCTTCATCTAGATCACCTAGATAGAAAGAACGTTCATATTTTCCATAAACTCTTTCACGGCGAATATAGTTTTTATTGTCTTCATCTACAACATCTTCTTTTGAAACACTTATAACTAAATAGCCATCTTTTACTTCCATAGAAATGTCTTTCTTGTCAAACCCAGGAATATCCATTTCAATATGGTAAACACCTTCTTTTTCATAAATATCACATTTTAATCCTTGTTCTCTTTTAGAAGAAATAAAATCATCAAAAATGTCATCTAAAAAAATTTTTCTTGGAATTAAATCCATACATATCATCTTCCTTTCGTACAATTATGTTATACCACTAAAATTAGCACTTGTCAATGTAAAGTGCTATTTTTTTTATAAATTACTATCCCATTTCCAACTCTTTATATAAGGCATATCTTCGCCATACTCGCTTATATATTTTTTATGTTTATCAAGCATGTCATAGCACCAATCAATTAAGACTTTAGAGCAATCTTTATATCTAGAGCATTCTTTTAAGGCTGCAATTACTAAATGGAATCTATCAATTTCATTTTGAACTCTAATATCAAAGGCCGTTGTAATTGTTCCTTCTTCTTTATAACCATGAACATGTAGATCTCTATTATGACGTTTATATGTTAATTGATGAATTAATGATGGATAGCCATGAAAATTAAAAATAATTGGTTTATCTTTAGTAAATATGGCGTCATATTCTTGATCACTCATGCCATGTGGATGAGTATCAGGAGATTGAAGTTTCATTAAGTCAACAACATTAACGACTCTAATCTTTATTCCTCGAACTGACTTTCTTAGAATATCAACGGCTGCTAAGGTTTCTAAAGTTGGAGTTTCACCACAACAAGCCATAATAATATCAGGATTACCTAAATCATTGGAAGCAAAATTCCAAATGCCTAAACCTCTAGTGCAATGAATTTTAGCTTCATCCTTAGTCAGCCATTGTGGCCTTGGATGCTTAGAAGCAACTATGACATTAATGTAATTTTTAGTTTTAATGCAATGGTCAAAACAAGATAATAAACAATTAGTATCAGGCGGCAGATACATTCGAACTACGTCGGCCTTTTTGGTAACTAAATGGTTTAAAAATCCAGGATCTTGATGGGTATAACCATTATGATCTTGTTGGAAAACGTGAGAAACTAACAGATAATTTAAGGAAGCAATTGGAGCTCGCCAAGGAATTTGATTGCATACTTTTAACCATTTTGCGTGTTGTGAGGCCATAGAATCAACAATTCTTACAAAGGCTTCATAACTATGAACAAACCCATATCGTCCTGTAAGCAAATATCCTTCTAGCATTCCCTGACATAAATGTTCAGATAGATAAGAATCCATTACCCTACCAGTTGGTGCTAAGAACTCATCATCCTTTTTAATATTTTTGTAGTTCCAAGTCCTATTTTCAACTTCAAAAATATGATTAAATCTATTTGATAGGGCTTCATCAGGTCCAAATATTCGGAAATTTTTATTATCTTTATTTAAAACAAATATATCTCTAATATAATTACTTAATTCTGTTGTATCTTGAGTAATAATACTTCCAGGTGTCTTTAAATCAAGGGCATATTTTTCCCAATCTGGGGTAATAATTTCTTTTAATAATAATCCTCCATTAGCATAACTGCTAGCTCCCATACATTTAGTTGGAGAAGGACATAATTCTTTAAGTTCTTTTATAAGTCGTCCATTTTCATCAAATAATTCTTCTGGGTGATAACTAAGTAACCACTTTTCAAGTGTTTTTAATTCTTCAGGATTGTCGCGTGTTATTGAGATTGGTACTTGATGAGCTCTAAAACTGCCCTCAATTTTTTTAGTAGCCATTTCTTTAGGACCAGTCCATCCTTTAGGAGTTGTCAATATAATAACTGGATAGGCGCCAACACCTGTTTTCTTTATTTTAGAAATATCTTTGACAACTTTGTCCATTGCCTCAGCCATTTGTTCTTGCATCTTAGAAATGTCACTGCCAGTAACAAAGTATGGTTTCCAAGATAGGGCATAAAAGAAATCTGCCATTTCTTCTTCACTCATTCTACCAAAAATAGTTGGATTAGCAATTTTAAAGCCATTACGATGTAAGATTGGTAGTACAACACCATCTGTTTTAGGATTTAAAAATTTATTTATATTCCAAGATGTGGCAAGAGGTCCAGTTTCTGCTTCACCATCTCCTATAACGCAAGCGGCAATTAAATCACTATTATCTAAAACTGCCCCAGCGGCATGAGCTAGACTATAACCCAGTTCTCCACCTTCATGAATAGAACCTGGAACTTCTGGAGCCACATGAGAAGAAACACCGCCTGGAAAACTAAACTGTTTGCATAATTTCTGTAAGCCAGCCATGTCTTCTGTTATTTCTGGATAAAATTTTGAATAAACACCTTCTAGATAATTATTAGCTATCATTGCTTGTCCGCCATGTCCTGGTCCGGATATATAAATCATCTTTAAATTATATTTTTTTATAATACGATTTAAATGCATATAAATAAAGTTTTGTCCCGGTGCAGTTCCCCAGTGTCCTACAACATTAGGCTTGATATCTGTAATAACTAGTCCCCTTCTAACTAATGGATTATCTAATAAATATAACTGAGCTACTGATAAATAATTTAAAGCTCGGAAATACATGTTCATTTGTTTTAACTCTTTTTTTGATAATGTTGCCATATATACCCTCCTATTCTTAAATAATTATAGAGCATTAAAGCATTTTTATCAATAAAGAAAAAAACTCACCTAAGTATTTTTTTAAAATAATTACTTGGATGAGTCTTAATTAATTTGATAAAAATTGAAACAGTAAATGTAGATATTTTACTATAATTTAATTTCTTTTATTTAGCAATGACTTCACAAATTAAGGTACTAATCTCTGTTGGATTATCTATTGGAAGTCCAGCAATCATTCTTGCTTCAGCATATAAAATTTTAGTATATTTTATAAATTCATCTTTATCATTTTGATATAAGTCTTTAAGTTTTTTAGCAATATCATGTTTTTCATTTACTTCAAGTACCATTTGGGCTTTTATTCCCATATCGTTAGGCATAGCATCAAATACTTTTTGCATTTCAATTGATACATCACCTTTACTTGTTAAGCATACTGGATGATTTTTCAATTTACTAGTAAATCTAACTTCACTAACTTCTTTAAGTTCATCTTTCATGGTTTTTAAAAGATCAGAGTTATCTTCATTTACTTTCTTAGTTGTTTCCTTTTCTTCTTCTGTTTCTAAATTTAAATCTTCACTTTCAACATTAATGAACTTTTTATTTTCATACTCCTGAATAGCTGTAATGGCAAATTGATCAACATAATCAGTTAAATATAAAATATCGTAATCTTTATCTTTTACTTGTTCAACTTGTGGTAGTGAATCAATCTTAGCAATAGATGAACCAGACGCATAATAAATTACTTCTTGACCATCTTTCATTTTCTTTATATATTCTCCTAAAGTTATAAGTTTCCCTTCTTTTGAAGAATAAAACATTAATAAATCTTTTAATTTATCTTTATCGGCACCATAGTTATTATAAACACCATACTTTAATTGAACACCAAATGTTTTAAAGAAAGATTCATATTTTTCACGATCATTTTTTAACATTTCTTCTAATTCTTTACGAATTTTGCTTTCAATATTTTTAGCAATTAATTTTAAACTATGAGATTCTTGTAATAGCTCTCTAGAAATATTTAATGATAAATCTTCGCTATCAACAACACCCTTAACGAAACTAAAATAATCTGGTAGCAAGTCAGCACAACGTTCCATTATAAGAACACCATTTGCATATAAACTTAATCCTTTTTCATAGTCTTGGGTATAGTAATCATATGGGGCATGACTAGGTATAAATAGTAATGACTTATATGAACACATTCCTTCTACTGATGATGAAATTACTTTTAATGGCTTATCAAAATCATTGAACTTATCCATATAAAAGTTATCATAATCGTCTTCTTTAACATCTTTTTTATTTTTCTTCCAAATAGGCATCATGCTATTTAAAGTTTCTAAACATTTGTGATCCTCATACTCATGTTTTTCTTCATTTTTTAAGTCATGATGAGTGCATTCCATTTTAATTGGAAAACTAATATAATCAGAATATTTTTTTACTAAACTTTTTAATTCATACTCATTTAAGTATTTACTGTAATCTTCTTCATCAGTATCCTCTTTAATATGTAGAACTATCTCAGTACCATTAGATTCCTTTTTAGCCTTAGAAATAGTATAGCCATCAGCCCCTTCACTTTTCCAAGCATAACTTTCTTCACTGTCAATGCTCTTAGAAGTAACAGTAATCTTATCACTTACCATGAAGGCTGAATAAAATCCTACACCAAATTGTCCAATAATATTAACTTTTTCATCGCTATTCATATTTTCCTTAAAATTTAAAGAACCACTTTTAGCGATAGTACCTAAATTATTTTCTAATTCTTCTTTTGTCATACCACAACCGGTATCAGTTATAGTAATTGTTCTTTTATCAGTATCGAATGCTAATGTAATTGCTAAATCATCTTTTTTAACCTTAACATTCTTATCAGTTAATGAACGATAATATAACTTATCTAAAGCATCACTAGCATTAGATATCAACTCTCTTAAAAATATATCTTTATTAGTATAAATAGAATTAATCATTAAATCTAGTAGTCTCTTAGATTCAGACTTAAATTCTTTCTTTTCCAAACAAATCATCTCCTTAATCCTTGTTCACAATTTATTTATAGCACTTATTTTAGCAGTTGTCAATAATGAGTGCTAAAAAAGATATCTATCCTTAGATACCTTTAATTAATTCTTCTAATTCTTGATTATTATCACCAATAAATTTTACTAAACCAGCATGATATTTACTTATTGGTAGCAGACTGCATTTATATCCTTCAATAATTTTAAAGCAATTGTTTCTAACTCCATAACATAAATAATATTTAGATTTTTCATTTGTATTTTCAATATCGTCAATTACCATTAACTTATAAAATTTTTTAAATTTATTATTTCTAATTGCTGTTAGGCAATTAGAAATATATTTATTATAATCTTCATTAGTACAATATGTATTCAAAACTTTTTTACTATTAATATAATCAATTACAATTATTTCTTCATCAATTATTCCAAAATACATTCCATTTACTTTTTCTAAATAAGAAACATTTAACAATTCATGGCTACCAAATTCTTTAGTTAAATCATCTTCAAATATATCGAAATTTATTGATTTCTGATATTCAATAAGTTCTTCTCGATCATCAATTACGGATAAAATATCACTACATAATTCATTCATAACGTTTGGTATATGTTCAAATAATATTAATATTACTTCATAAAGAAAAATCCATTCTTTAGGTATATACTTAGTTGTTTTAAAACTATATTCTTCACCACCTACATGAGTATTAATTTCAATATAATATGTTGAAATCATTTTATTGACTTTATTTCTAACTGTAGGATTTTTATATCTATCCTTAGAGTTATGAATAGTTTCTAATATATAGTTTACTAAAGTAATATTAATAAACTGGTAACAAGCATAATATTCAATATTATTGTCAACTACATCTAATGGTATAAATAACACTTTAAATTTTTCTATTTTTGCATTAAATACTAGTGCAATATAAAAATTGGACTTATTATAGTCATTAATTATTAAATCAACTATAACATTTTCTTTTGATTTTTTTAAATATTTTGATACTGCTAGTTTTATTTCGTGCGTCATATACTCTCCTACTCTTCACTGATTAAACTACAACATATGATAAACAATTTTATTTAACTGTTTCATATGGCCAATCTATTATGCCACCCATATCAAAAACATTTTTATATCCTAATCCTATTAACTTAGTAGCAGCTTGACTACTCCGTCTACCAGAATGACAATAAACAACTATTTTATTGTCTTTAGAAACATCAATGTTTTCAATAATATCTAAAGGTAAGTTAATAGCTCTTTCAATATGACCGTCTTCATATTCACTAATGCTTCTGACATCAATAATAGTAACATCAGTATAATCAGATGGGTTATCTATAATATTTTTAACTTCTTCTACAGATATAGAGTTAATTTCAATTTTTGCTGGTTCATGTATCTTAATATTACTTTTAGTATCTTTTGAGCAGCCAATGATCAATAGACTAACTAATAAAAGTATTAAGGCAAGCTTTTTCATACTAAAATCACCACCTATTTAATTATACAAAAATAGAAAGACTATTTCTAGTCTTATTTACACTTCTTTAGAAAGTTCAACTATCTTTTGCCATGTAGCAGGTCCAACAACTCCGTTTTCTTCAAAATTATATTTTTTTTGAATGCTTTTTACAGATTGTTCAGTTAAGTTATCGAATATTCCATTGACTATAACTCCAGGAATACTTTTAGTTTTATCGCAAATTATATAGAGAAAATTTTGTAAATTAATAATATCGTCGCCAGTCATTCCTTCTGATAAAAATCGGCCGGGATAAAATTTATTAAGTGACGTGAAATATTCTCTAGGAATATTTTTAAGAGTTTGAATATAGTCGGTTTTTAGAGCTGCCCAAGTGGAAGCATTAACTACACCGGTTGTAGGTAAACCATATTTATTTTGAAAAGCCATAACTAATTGTTTGGTATTTTCAGTAAACGTTGGAGTTTTTAAGTCAAAAAAAGGAAGATCGGAATCAAAATATGAAACAACGTTTAGTAAATAATTAAGGACATAAATATAATTACCAGTATCGCCTAATTCTAGGTTTCTTTTAAATATAAGAGTGGCTTCATCAATAGATATTCCTTCAGAATATAAATCGGATATTTTCTTTACAGCATTATAAAGATACTTAATTTTATACCATGTAGCTTTATCAACAATTCCATTTACCTCTAGATCAAATATTTCTTGAAATTTTTTTACAGCTTTCTCAGTTTCTACTGTAAAATAAGGACTTTCATTGGTTATAATTGGGATAGCTGGATAATTTTGGCCTATCCGATTAAGTTGAATCTTAAGCATTCGAACAAAGTCTCCAGCTGTTCCAAGTTCAACTGGAAAACCAGGATAAGTTTTAATGTCATCACCAGTTGGAGCATTATAGATAATTTTTACATTACCATAATAATGTTTTAATATTTCAAGTGGTCCTAAGCCTTGATTTGCTAAAGTAACTGTTCCCCATTGTGACAAGCCATCACAAGTAACTTTTTTACCATCACAGTACATGGCAAATAATGGTTGAACTTGGTCATCTTTTACAATATAATCATTAAACAGATTATCAACGACGTGAGAAATTGTTTCAAAAAACTGTCTATCTTCTACAAAACTTTGATCATAGTTTGGATTATTAGTAATATCAAATTCATAACCTTTTGAAGGATACCATTCATTATAAACTCGATTTAAGGCAAAAGATATTTGGGCAAGGACATTAGCTTTTATGGCATCAAGTGGCCAATTGGGATAAATTTCTCCCGAGGCGACATTTTTAATATACTCAATAAAAGGAACGGTTATATTTCTAGCAGCTTCATCTGGGGCACCTAAGTGAACAATTATTTCAGTTGGAATTAAAGGTGTTCTAATTGCCATTAACATTTCCTCCACTCAAGTCAATTTTAGGATTCATTTTAATGTATAGCACAATACCAACACCACCAAACATGCCAACTGAGTACTTTTTAATAGTCTCATAGTCGACATTAATGGCTGCTAAATCATATAAAGTATATTGCGGTGGTGTTTCTGAACTAGCAACTTTTTCCGTTTTAGGAGCGGGTAATTGAATATTGGAAATTATTCCACTTGAATCAGTTTTTCCTTGAAAAAATGTGACATGATAATCACCAATATCCTTAGTAATTACAATTTCCGTATCTGCTATTGGAATAGCACCATAGGCGGTAAAGGCTTGTACTCTTAGGGTTCCAGTATCAGGATTTTCACTAAGAAATTGTTGATATTCATCTAACTTTTTAAAATTTTCGAACGTAATAAACATATTATTTAATCTCCCTTATTTTTAATATCTGGCCTATAGATAAATTAGTATTAGTCAAATTATTTAAGCCTATTAAGTTATCAACACTAGTATTAAATTTCTTCGCAATTGCATATAGATTATCGCCTTTTTTTACTATATAGGTTTCATATTTAGGTTCTTGATAACCAGTTCCATAGCATTTAGATCCTAATGGAATTTTAGAATAATAGTTTTGTTTAACTTTAAGAATTTGGCCGACAAATAAATTGGTATTTGACAAATTATTTATTTTTATTAATTCTTCAACACTCATTCCATAATTTTTGGCAATTTTATATAAAGTGTCACCTGGCTTAACAACATAATTTTGATAATTATCAGTATCAGTATTATTTGAAATAGGTATCTTAAGTTGTTGGCCAATTGATAATATATTTGATGTTAAATTATTTAATTCAATAATTTGAGCAACCGTTGTATTATTTTTCTTGGCGATTGAATATAGGTTATCACCAGCTTTAACAGAATATATAACATAATTTGGATTAGAATTATCTACATTTATTGGTATTCTCAGTTGCTGGCCAATTGACAAGACTTTAGATGATAAATTGTTGAGTTTAACAAGTTCATCAACTGTGGTATTATATTTTCTGGCAATTGAATATAGACTATCGCCTGGCTTAACTATATATAATGATGTTGTAGAAATACTCGGAATTTTTAAAATTTGGCCAACAGATATTACATTTGAAATCAAGTTATTTTCTAATTTAATGTCTTCAATGCTAACACTAAATTGTCCACTAATTCCATATAATGTATCACCTGGTTGAACTACATATGTCTGCATAACTCACCTCACATAATTATATGCGAAAAAAAAACTAGTATTAAAGAATACTAGTAAGAGATAAGAATATAATTTAGCTCATCATTCTAATAAATAAGGCTGCCATTATAAGACTTATTGATATAATTACCAAGACAACACCTACTACACTGCTAAATCCGTTTTCATTGCTACTACTGCTATTATCATTAGTTTTAACTAATACTTTATTACCAGATTTCTGTTCCGTATTATAATCTGTATTTTGATTATTTTTGCTATCACCATTTTGAAACATAGAATCTAATTCACTATCTACATCGAAATTATTTTCATTTTTACTGTTAACTACACGATCATCTATCATATTAATATCCTTGTTCCTTTCATATATGTTATTACCATAGTAATATTTTATATAATTAGTATAGCATGTATAATTTTAAATATAAAGATTTTAAAGATTAAAATTTTAAACTCTTTATGTTTTGCTATTATAACGTAATTTTTAAATAAGAAAATATTTAGAATTAGCAGTCAAAACATTTTATTTTTCGGCTATTTTTTATAATTATCCATTTTTTGAGTGAATATATAAAGAAACTTCCAGTCCCATAGGAACTGAAAGTTAGCTTGGAGAATAATTATCCTATTTTTTTAATTATTAGTGTTGCATTGACACCTGATTCTAGAGTAACTTTTGCAGGTATTAGTGTTGAAATTGTTAAATCAATAGTTGCATTTTCTGGAATATCAGCAATTGTAGTACCAGCAAGTATATTTTCTTTGTAGGCTGTTACTTCCTTAGTAATTACTGCTGATGGAATATTAGTACCGTTAGAGCGAGGTGCTATTGTTATTTTGGTATTAGTATTAACTAAGAAATTAGTTAAATATGTAATTTCATATACACCGGCTTTTTTTACAGTAATAGAATTTGTAGTATAAGTAGTATTTAAATTTGGGGTTTGCATTGTCAAAGGAATTGCTGTTGGCGATACTGGGTCAAGACATATACTTTGAATTTTATCATTATACAATCCCCCATAGGATGAAACGCAGTTTAATCCAGTTGGAATTGTAAATCTTAAGCTTACCCCATCATCTGTATCGATTGCTTCTACCGAAGCTTTATCAGTTTCTGAAACTATCGATGTACTATCAACAGTAACTCGACACTTAGGTCCGGTTGGGCCAGTTGGTCCTGTTGGTCCGGTTGGTCCTGTTGGTCCTGTTGGTCCGGTTGGTCCAATTTCTCCGTCAACACCATCAAATCCCTTAGGAATGACAAAATTAAAGATTGCATCCTGACTAGTTCCACTATTAGTTACAGTGGCATCTGTTCCAGCAATTCCTGTAGTTGTTGTTCCAATACTTAAAGTACTCAATATAGCTGCTGGTCCTGTTGGTCCCACTGGTCCTGTTGGCCCTGTTGGTCCTGTTGGCCCAATTGAACCTGTTAATCCAGTTTGTCCTGTTGGTCCTGTTGGTCCAGTTTCTCCTATTGGCCCTGTTGGTCCTGTTGGTCCAGTTTCTCCTATTGGTCCTGTTGGCCCGGTTGGTCCCGTTTCTCCTGTTAGTCCGGTTGGCCCAATTGAGCCTGTTAATCCGGTTGGTCCTGTTGGTCCAGTTTCTCCTATTGGTCCGGTTGGCCCCGTTGGTCCTATTGGTCCTGTTAATCCAGTTTGTCCAGTTGGCCCTGTTGGTCCTGTTGGTCCTGTTGACCCGGTTGGTCCTATTGGTCCTGTTGACCCGGTTGGTCCTATTGGTCCTGTTGACCCGGTTGGTCCTATTGGTCCTGTTAATCCGGTTGGTCCT
>CALVRD010000039.1 GCA_944358435.1 uncultured Bacilli bacterium
AATTACATTGTAACTATATCATATTGCTTTTATTTTTTTCACAAATTTTGTCTCACATCATTTACAATTATACAATTCTTAAAATCTATAAATAAAAATTTAGAAAAAAGTAAAACAAGTTAAATTTTATACAAAAAAAACATTAATTCAATAAAAAAATACATTATTTTTAAAAAATAATTTTTGTCTTCTATAAAAGCCATAAAGCTTTATTATATTTAAACTTATATCATTTAAATATTTCCCCTCACTAATTCATCATACAAAGTCATATACATATAGCATAGGTTTCAAAGAAAAATCGTTCCACTATTTAACTTTTTCTTTATAATTATTTTCATTAATATCAGACTTTAACAATTCATTAATATAACTTATATAATTATTTTTATTGTATAAATTACAACTATTGATGAGGAAGGTGAATTAATAAATCCACCTGAAGATGTACAAAGTGACTATTGATACTTCGTATGGCAACCATTCTATAATATTAATTTTTTTACTCATCAAGCAAAATTAGTTAAAACTCAAAAAACGTCAACAATAAGTAAATGTTGACATTTTTTTTGACAAAAATGTTTACTGTAAGTATAATGAAAATAGAAGATAATCATAGAAAGGAGCGCATATATATTCTTACCCAATCTACAGTAAGAATACTTAATGCGGATAAAAAAAGTAATTAAAATGGATAATTTAAATAGAAATTCATATAACAATGTTGATGAAGTTATACGCGTTGTCAACAATCGTCCTAAAAAAAGTGAACCGCAACATTATCAAGAAGAAATGCGAACAAAAAGTGTTGGTAAATATGCAAGCAAAACTAAAAATACTCGCCACAAAACAACCACAACTAAAGATTGGCGTTATACTGCTGTTGCTTTAACAACTGCTGCTAGCTTATTTATAGGTGGTATGATTGCAGCAGGCCCATGTGAAGCATTATTTCAAACCGCAAAAAAATCATGGGAGCTACATAAAGATACCAAAGCCTATCAACAAATGATTGAAGATGCTTTTACTACTAAAACTTTTACTGGTGACAAAATGGTTGAAACAGATAAATTAGCAAGAAAGTTAGAAGAAGATGGAGAAATTAGTAATAAAGACCTTTATATGACTGTTGCTTCTTTAGGGGAAGTTCAAGCTAATCAAGTCTTAAAATCTGCTACTAACCCACCTGCTACTGATGTTGAAACTTACTTACGTAGTAACAACATTACAAACACTAAAGACTGGAAAGACAAAACAGTTGACGAATTAGTTGCCAGAGATAAAATAGATTCAGCAACTGATGAACTTGAAGCAATTTTTAAATCAATAGAGCCAACAACCAATAGCACTGAAAATATAATTAGTACTGAAGGAACATACGGAGGTAAATAATGGAAATCGAATATATAATTATTGATGATAAAAGATTCGGTATCATTCAAGAAAAAAAATTCAAAGACATAACTTATGTTTACTTAGCTAATCTAGAAGATCCAACCGATCAATTAATTAGAAAATATACAGAGACAAATAATGAAGACCTAGTTGCTCTAGAAACCGATTCAGAATTTGACTTTGCTTTACAATTATTTAATGAATAGAAAAAAGTCTCAAAATTTGAGGCTTTATTTTTTACTCTAGTTAAAAACTTCTCTTTACTCTTCAACTTTAAAATCAACTATTTCCCCATCTTTATTAACTAATTTAGAAATAGCCTCTTCTGCATTCTTTAATTTTTCATCACAACTTTTAGCTAATTTCATTGCTTTATTAAATTCATTAATCGCATCATCTAATGGAACATCTCCAGCCTCCAATTTTTTAACAATTGCTTCTAAACTAGTTAAACTTTCTTCAAAACTTAATTCTTTTTCTTTCTTTTCTGCCATAATTATCTCCTCCTAACTAAAAATTAAACCAACTTCACCCATCAATAATAGCCATAAACTAAATGTACTAAATATTGATATAATACCTAAAATTATCCAAATATACTTTTTCTTTTTAATACTTAGCTGAGTAATAAATGTACTTATGATAATATTAAATAAATTTTCAATAGCTAAACATTTAAGAAAATACTTACTATGAACTAAATTAAAAGTAAAACTTTTACTGCAACCATCCATATAAGTCCTACAAGGATCAAAAAAATCATAAAATATTAATACATCACCAATAATACTAAGTATAAACAAAATAATAAATACAATTAATAAAACTTTTTTCTTAGATATCTTCATTAAACTACCTCAGTCTTTACTATACCATCGTTAAATTCTACTTCTAAAATATCATTTTTCATTAACTTCTTAGCAGAATCAACTACTTTTCCATCTTTTTTTATAATTGTATATCCTCTTTTTAACGTAAGTAATGGACTAAGTGTTTCTAATTTTGAAACTACTTGCAAATACTTATTTGCTTTCCTATCTAGTAATTGATATGGATTTTTTAATATATAAGAATTTTTTACAGACAATAATTGCTTTTCTTTTATATTTACCAAATTAATAGTACTATATTTCAAACGTTCAACTAATGCATCAAATATCATATCTTTAGATTGATATATTGTTGTTGGATTTTTAAATATATTTCTATTTTTAATGCTATCTAATCTTTGCTGATAGTTTTTAATTTTATTATTAATTACACTACTAAGTCTTATATTTAATTGTTCTAAGTAATTAACAACATCACTATATTGTGGAACAGCCATTTCTGCCGCTCCTGTTGGAGTTGGTGCTCTTAGATCTGCTACAAAGTCAGCTATTGTAAAGTCAATCTCATGACCAACTGCACTAATTACTGGTGTATTACATTCATATATTGCTCTAGCAACAATTTCTTCATTAAAAGGCCATAAATCTTCAATACTTCCTCCACCCCTACCAACAATTAAAGTATCAAGATTATAATTTTCACTAAGTTTTATTTGTTTAACTATATCACTTGCCGCCATTTCTCCTTGAACAAGTGATGGAAAAAGTAATATTTCAGTAAGTGGCCATCTTCTTTTAATAGTCGAAATTATATCTTTTATAGCAGCCCCCGTTGGAGCAGTAACTACTCCTACTCTTTTAGGAATCCTTGGTATTTTTTTCTTCTTAGCTTGATCAAATAATCCTTCTAACTCTAATTTTTTCTTTAATTGTTCAAAAGCTATATATAAATTACCAATACCATCTTCTAACATATCATTTACATATATTTGATAACCTCCATTCGCTTCAAATACGGATATTTTTCCAGTAACTAATACTTTCATTCCATCAGTTGGTATAAACTTAATTTTCTTCGTACTAGTAGCAAACATAACTGCATTTATTCTACTTCCTTCATCTTTTAAAGTAAAATAAAAATGTCCCCTGCTATGTGCTTTAAAATTAGATATTTCACCTTTTAAAAACACTTCATTTAAATTAATATCATTATCAATTTTATATTTAATATATCTCGTAAGTTGGCTAACTGTTATATATTTATCATTCATTAACATCACATTCCCTTAAAAAAGAAAGCACGTAAACTATCGTGCCCAATTAATTTTCTTCTTCATGATAAACTTTATCTAAAACTCCATTTATCATCTTTGTAACAGCATCATCTGAATAAATTTTTGATAATTCAATAGCTTCATTAATTGCTACTATACTAGGAGTATCTGTATATTTAAGTTCATATATACCTAAAGAAAGAATTGCTTGATCTACTTTATTTAATCTACTCATAGACCAATTATTTAAATATTTATCTGCTAAAGTATATATTTCTTTTTTATGTTCAATAATACCAAAAACGCAATTATTAACAAATTCATTTTCTACTTCTAATTGTTCTTTAATTAATACATTAACATCATATTCTAATTTAGCTTCATTTAAAATATTAATTTGATAAATAACTTTTATTATTACATCTCTTAATTCGCTTCTATTTTTCAATTTAAATCACCTACTTAATTTTATCATATAATTATATAAGTTGTATATATCTACTTTTTCTCTTTTGCTTCTTTATTTATTTCATATAAGAATGAAAGTGCTTCCATTGGTGTCATTTCTAATGGATTAATACTTTTGATTTTTTCTTCTAGCTGATTAATTTTAGGTTCTACTTCACTTTCTGTTAATTCAAATAAAGAAGTTTGTGTAAATGTTTCTTTCTTAACATTTTTCTTTTCATAAACACTTAATATATCTCCAGCTCTTTCAATTAAACTACTTGGTAATTGGGCTAAAGCCGCTACATGAATACCATAACTTTTATCTACTGATCCAGCTTTAACTTTATGTAAAAATGTAATCTTACCATCTTCTTCTATTGCTGATACGTGAACATTTTTTAAATGTTTTAAGTCTTTTTCTAAAACCGTTAATTCATGATAATGAGTAGAAAACATAGTCTTAGCTTTTATTTTATCATGAATATATTCAAGTATTGCTTGTGCTAAACTCATCCCATCATATGTTGCCGTACCTCTACCAAGTTCATCAAATAAAATTAAACTATTTTCAGTAGCTTCGCTTATTGCGTAATTAGCTTCTTTCATTTCAACCATAAATGTAGATTCACCACTAACTAGATCATCACTTGCTCCAATTCTTGTAAATATTTTATCAAATATTGGCATAGTACAACTCTTACATGGTACAAAGCATCCCATTTGAGCCATTATAACAGTAATTGCACATTGTCTCATATAAGTTGACTTACCAGCCATATTAGGCCCTGTAATAAGTAAAATATCAGTTGTTTTATCCATAATAATATCGTTAGGAATATATTTATCTTTCATAACTTGTTCAACTACTGGATGCCGACACTCAATCATTTTAATTACCTTCTCATCTGTTAATGTTGGCCTTAAAAATTTATAAGCATCAGAGCAAACTGAAAATGATTGTAACATATCGATTTCACTAATTACTTTAGCTAATCTTTGTATTCCCCCTATATATCTTTTAACAACTTCCCTAATATCCATAAATAATTTATATTCTAAATTAATAATTTTCTCTTCTGCACCTAATATAATATTTTCTTTTTCTTTAAGTATAGGAGTAATAAATCTTTCACAATTAGCAAGTGTCTGTTTCCGATCATATCCATATTCAGCTTTAATTAATCCTACTTGTCCCTTAGAAACTTCTATATAATATCCAAATACTTTATTAAACCCTACTTTAAGATTCTTAATACCAGTTCTTTCTCTTTCTTCCTGTTCCATCTCTAATATAAAGTCTTTAGATCCACTACTAATTTTTTTTAATTCATCAAGTTCTTGATTATACCCACTTTTAATTAAATGACCTTCATGTAATGTAAATGGTGCATCTTCTAAAATAGTCCTATCAAGTAAAGAATATAGATCATCAAATGTCTCTATTTTTCGATCATACTTTAATTCTTCTAATATTCTTTTAATTTCCGGAAGTACTCCCAAAGAACTCTTTAATTGTAATAAGTCTTTAGCATTTAAATTACCATAAGTAATTCTGCCTGCTAGTCTTTCTAGATCATATACTTGACAAAGAGCTTTTATTAAATCATCTCTTAAGATAAATTCTGTAGATAATTTTGCTACTAAATCATAACGCCTTTCTATTTCTTCCCTAGATGTAAGAGGATTTAAAATATTATGTTTTAAAAATCTTGATCCCATAGCTGTCTTGTTCTTATCAAGTAACCATAATAAACTATATTGTCTATCTCTATTTTTTAATGTTTCAACTAATTCTAAATTTCTTTTAGTATTAGCATCAAATTCTAAGTATTCACTAGATTTAACTATTCTACATTTCTGTAAATGATGTAAATCTCCCTTTTTAGTATCTATTATATAGAAAAGTAAATGTTTTAAAGTTCTAACCAATCTAACATCATCAATATCTTTATATATATATTCATAGTTTTTATCATTTGATTCTTCCTTTACAATTGTAACTAGTATTCCATAACTACTTCTAAGTTCTTCTACTATTTCTCTATCAATTGTATCATTAACTATAACTTCTCTAAAGCCATTTCTAATTACTTCTTTAATGACTCTATCTTTTTCTCCTTCTACTAGACTAGCCCAAACCTCTCCTGTTGAGATATCTGCATAACTTATGCCAAAACAATAAGAAAAGTCAAAAATATTAGCAATATAGTTATTGCTTTTAGAATCCATATTAGAATCTATTCTAGTACCTTTAGTAATTACTTGAATAACATCTCTTTTAACCATTCCCTTAGTTTCTTTAGGATCTTCTAATTGTTCACATATTGCCACTTTATATCCCTTATCTATTAATTCATCAACATATGATGAATAAGCATGATGCGGAATACCACACATAGGTACTCTTTCATCTAATCCTGCTTGTTTTCCAGTAAGAGTTAATTCTAAAACACGTGAAGCTAATATCGCATCCTCAAAAAACATTTCATAAAAATCTCCAAGCCTAAAAAAGATAATACTATCTTCATATTTATCTTTTATTTCCATATATTGTTGCATCATTGGACTAAGTTTACTTCTATCTACTTCACTACGTTTCATTTTTACTTCACCACAAGACCTATTATAGCAAAAAAAGACCTTCTATTAAAGAAAAAGTCTTATTTTTATTTAGTTTTTAATCTAGATAAAGTATATCTATATCTACATCGCCATTAATACCTGCAACTCGTCCATTATTACATAATTGCCAAAACTTATATTTACCTTCATAATTTGTCTTATCAGTATAATGTGCCAGCCATGTATCATATTTAGTTTCTAACCAAATTTTTTCTAAATAAGTTTTACTACTATAAAGCATTGTATCATAACCCGCTTTTTCTAGTTCCCTCATAAAACTTTTAGCTATTTCTGTTAATTCATAAAAACTTACATTATAAGTATTAAAATTAGACCAATCTTCCCAGTCAAATGCAACAGGTAAACTAATATCATAGTCTTTTAATTGTTTAACTACCCATTTAGCATCATCTTTTGCTTGCTTAATAGAACTAGCATATGAATAGAAATATATTCCTACTGGAATATTATATTTATTAGCTTCAGTAATATTTCTTTCAAAATACTCATCAAGAAAATATTCTCCTCCTGTACCTCTAGTACCACCAACTCTTAATATAACAAATTCTACTCCTGAATTTTTTAATTCTTCAAAGTCAACTTCTCCTTGCCATTTAGAAATATCTAATCCAATCTTAGTTTTACTATTTTTATGTTTATTAACTATATCATCAAAATTAGTTTTAACTGAATAATTATTTGAATATTTCTTCGGTTCATAAACATTTAAAATAAAATTTTTATTTGCCTCGTTATTAGAATTGTCAATTGCTCTATAAGTTAATGGATACTTTCCAATTGTATTAAGATCATAATCTCCTTCAACAAAACAATTCGGTCTACTATCATAATTATCGCCACACATTATAACCTCTTCTAGCTTGGTATCACTACCTACTGGAAGACTAAAAGTATCATTAAGCCAAATTAATGGAGGTGTTTTATCAACCACTTCTATATTAAAACTATAATTAATTTTAATATTATCATCATTTATATATTGAAAATTTATTTCTTGACTACCTAATTCAGTTGTATTTATTTTATAATCATCAATAATTTTTCCATTAATAAATTTAATAAATGAAGAAACACTAACTTTATCATTAAATTCCACTTCCAAATTATTAAATGTTATATCTATTTTAGCAGTCTTTATTCTATATATATAAACACCCACAATAATTCCTATAACAAGGATTAAAATACTTAAAATTATAATTAATAGTTTTATCCATTTCTTCATAACTACCTCTTATTTATTTATATTAAATATTACTTCGTTTATTCCATTTTGAATAGTCTTTAAATATATCTTTTACCATACTTAAAATTATATTTTTCAATATAGAATCTAAGTTTTCTAATACCTGATTTTAAAAAAATTTGAATCAGTTTTCTTTTCAGCAAACTAAGCACTATAGAAATAATCTCTTATAATAAACTCATCAAAATATTGATGCACTTCTACAAAATCCTTATACATATCATCTATAAATTTAATAAGCTTTTTCAAACATATTTCTAAATTCTTTAGGCATATAAATAGTAACTATTTTCCCATCAAAATATACCCTAGCTAAACAATTTTTTAATAAAGTTAAGAAAAAACGGTTTAAAAATATGTTTATCAATATCGAATGTAAAACAATTATCATATTTTAACAATTTTCTTAAGTCATTTAAATTATTCTGAAGCATATTTCTAACGATATTTTTTAGAATTATTTCTAACTTTTTTATATAGTTAATAAGTATATTTCTATTACTCCATTACATTTTTCCATAAAGTTTTCCTCTTCAATGTAAGTAATAAGTGCCACACTACGTAAAACATTTTTTGTAAAAGCATTAAGACATTCTTCTAATGTCCAATCTAAATTAATTTTTTATTATCATCTTTTAATATGAGCTCTATATATAGTAATTCTATTTGTCCATTAATCATTATATTTTCCCCTCTTTAGAAAATATTTTATCATATTAATTTAAAATTTTATACTAATTTATTATTATCTAAATAAAGTTTAGATTAACACCAAAAAACACTATCTTATTTTGATAATGTTTTCTTTCTAATTATTGATTACTAAATTTTTTATATAATTCTACTCTATTATTAATCTTATCTTTACCTAAAATTTTCATAATTGAGAATAAATCTGGTGATTTTGTTCTTCCTGTAATCATAACGCGAAGTGCTTCACATAAATCTCCAACATGTCCTTTAAATTCTTCAGGATTCTTTTTAAATTCTTTTGGGCTAGCTGCATAACCATGATCAATTGCAAATTTTTTTATTCCGGCAAACCATTCATCATTTGTACTAGTTAAATCAAGTTCTTCCAAATACTCTTTAATTAGATTTACATCATAAATTTTAGTACCATCATATTTAGAATAATTTTCTTTTTCAAACATGTTATCAATGGCATATGAAAATTCCTCTTTTACATCACTATATTTAGCAATATCTTTACGAGGCCTTTCTCCATCTTTTTCAATGCTTAAGAATTTAATCATATCATCTTTATTATCTACTAATAATTTATGATAGTCTGGATCAAACTTTTCAGTGTAAGCAAGTGTTTCCCCATATACATCTTCTCCACTCTTTCTAGAAAAATAAGTTTTAGAAATATTATTTAACTTGTCTAAATCAAATAATGTTCCTCCAATCGCCATCTTATCAAAACTAAATGTAAAGTCATCAATATTTTTCTCTGAATTATTTAAATACCATTCTTCAAAATTAGAATTTAAAATTGTCGCTAAATAAAGTTTAACAGCATCAATTGGAATTCCAACTTCTTCATAATAAGAAACTTTAGCTTCTGGATCTTTTCTCTTAGAAAGTTTACGAATTGTTCCATCTTCTTTTTTAGTTATTGGAGCAACATGAGCATATTGAGGTAATTTAAATCCCAAAATATCAAAAAGTTGAATATGTAAAGGAAGACTAGAAACCCACTCATCACCACGAATTACATGTGTAGTATGCATTAAATGATCATCAATCGCATGAGCAAAATGATATGTTGGAGTACCGTCTTTTTTTAATAATACAGTATCCATATCATGCTCTGGAAACTTCATTTTTCCTTTAATACAATCAACAATCTCTATTGTATTTGAAGAATTACCAGGTGATTTTAATCTAATTACATATTCCTGATTATTAGACAATCGTTCTTTAATCTCATCAAATGATAAATCTCTATCAACTGCATAATGTCCATATATTCCAAGTTTAGTTTTATTTATCTCTTGTTCTTCTCTAATCTGAGCAATTTCTTCTTCACTCATAAAGCAAGGATAAGCTAATCCTTGAATAATTAAATCTTTTACATAAGTCTGATATATTTCAGTTCTTTCACTTTGTATATAAGGTCCATATTTCCCACCAACAATTTCAGATTCATCAGGCACAATGTTAAAAGCATTCAAATCATTAAAAATTCCTTCTGTACCATTTTCAACACTTCTTTTTTGATCAGTATCTTCAATTCTTAAAAAGAACTTCCCATGACTTTGTTTAGCAAAAACACTATCAATAAACGCTGAAAATAAACTCCCCATATGAACAAATCCCGTTGGAGATGGTCCAAATCTTGTTACCATTGCTCCATCAGGCAAATCTCTTTCTGGATATAAATTTTCATAATAATTTCTAGTCTTCTTTATATTAGGAAATAATAACTCTGCTAGTTCTATTCTTTCATTCTTTTCCATAGTTACACCTCTTCTTAATTTCATCTATTATGATATACTAAATTATTTTAAATTGCAATTATCTTAAAAGAAAAACTCCTTATAAAACTCTTTAATATATAATAATTTAATTGACTAATGCTAGATAAAAATTAATTATTTTTAATTTTTACATTTAATCTTCTAATATATTGTTTAGGTCTATTTTCTAAATTATTATTTTTATCGCTTTGTTCAAAACTATAGGATTCTTCACTTTCTAACATTTTTTCAAAAAAAGGCTGATAAAAAGATACATCTTTACTCTCTTCTCTTTCCTCATTGCTTAAAGTAGATTGTAATTCATTCTTACGTTTTTCAATTGCCTCAGTACAATCTTTTTGTTTCCATAGTTCACAGCTTTTGTCAATTCTTAAATTCTTAATTTCTTGTTTTTCATTTTCGCGTACAAATAGTGCAATAAAATCTGCTGTTAGTAAACTTCCTATAGCAATAGCTGAACAAGTTAATCCAAAAGATAAACCCAAAGTAGTAAGTAAAGTAACAGCTGAAATACCTAAAACAGGAATTTGTATTTCTTTTGATAAAAAAACATTTATTTTTTTAATTAAAGAATATTTTCTAGCTATTTCTGTATCTATTTTAACCAATTTACTATTTATATGTTTAAGCTCTTTCTCTTTACCTGCAATTAACATAGCATCGTTTTCTCCCTTATTTCCTATCCTAATAATTTTCTTTGGTTTAACCATTAAGTTTGTTTCCATGTTATCTCTCCTATATTCACTTCTAATTAGACAATAAAACCCTTACTTTATAAGGGTTATTCTTCTTATGGCTGCCCCAGTTAGATTCGAACTAACGCATCGTGCGGTCAGAGCGCACTGCCTTACCACTTGGCTATGGGGCAATATAAAATAATAGGATAAGTATATATATTCATTTCCTATTATTTTTAAAACATATTATCAATCAAATGATAATGCTTAACTAAAGAACATTACCATTATAGCATAAATTTTAACATAAAATAGCATTTTTTTAAATTTTCTTTACTTTTTGATTAGCATCTCTCGTAACTACATCCTTCAAAATATCATTAACTAGCTTTTGATAGACAGCGCTATCATGGCAATCTATGTTATTTTCCGACACTTCTTTATTAATTCTACCTATTACGTCAAATATATCTAACTGAAAATCAGAAAAATGATATGAATTTACACCATTAGTTGTTACTAAAGTACTAGCCGATCTAGAATAAATTCTTTTTTCTGTTTGCGTATTTAGCGGTAAAAAAATGCCTGCAAACTTTCTTATCGCATAATCTAAATCTTGATAATATAAGTCATCTTTTTCCATATAAATCTCCCCTCAAAATAATATGATAAAAATATATTTTTATATACATAAATAATCATATCAAACATAAAACTTAATAGAATTTTAAAACGAACATAACTCATATCAAAAAGACAACTAAGAAAGCAAATAACAAATAAAAAAATTATCTCTTTTTTGCCTGCGAATTATTACTTTTTTCTACTTCATTAATACGCTTAATAAGTTGTGATGCCCTTTCATAACGTGGTTGCAGCTCATCAAAAATAAAAGTTTCAGTATTATAATCAACAAATGAGTCATCATTTATATCATATTGAAAGCTTTTAATCATCGGTCTATCATACTCAGAATCACCAGTTTTTGTTTGAAAATTAAAGCCTTTTCCGTTAAGAAAATCTCTTTTATTAGTTAATTCTTTATATTGAATATTATAATTATTTAAATTTCCTACTTCAAACTCTTTATTATCTCCTAATTCTTTAATTTCCTGTCTTAAAGATATTTGAAACCCTTTAGCAGTAATTGCTGCTATTGACTGAACAAAAGTAATTACGGCCCATATACTAACACCAGTCGTAAATCCACAAGCCAAAATAGAAACAATAAATGTACCCATCGCAAAAATTACACCGAATTTTAAAATACAATCAATTGCATCAACACCATTTTGCTTTCTTGAAATTTCATAATCAACTTTGGCAATTTTTTTTCTAGATCTAGTGATAATCGTTTCTAATTTTTTTATATCAGCATTAGTCTTTTCTAATTCTTCACGAGTACCATACATATTTTTAACCCACCAAACATCATCAATATTTCTGCGACTATCAGCATTCTTAACTTCTTCCGAAAAATAAGGACTATACTTTCTAACATTATTCATAACCTAACCCCCAATTAGTGCTATAATTATACACCAAAATTTAAAAAAAGTCAAACAGATGTATGTCTCATAGAAATCAACTAGTGTAATGTTACAATTGATGTGAGACTTTTCAATATAGTAAAAAAGCAATAAGTCTAGTAAAATGTAATTAAGACAAA
>CALVRD010000040.1 GCA_944358435.1 uncultured Bacilli bacterium
CAACAGAATCAATCTTCTCCACAAAATCAAAATCCACCAACGCCACCGTCACCACCGTCAGGACCAAGAGCGTAGGTATTAATAAATAAAAAGGGAGTGTGAAATTTGTGAATAATTATTTAATTCCGGCAAATTCAAAAAATGGGCAACTTATTTTAGGTATATTTAAACCATTTGATTTATGGTTATTAGGAGTAGGCGTATTGGTAAGTGTTATATTACTTGCCTTTATGCCAGTTGACTCATTAGCTATGACCATCATAGTATTATGTCCAGGTATTGTATCAGCTCTATTAGTTTTTCCAATTCCAAATTATCATAATACTTTGACTGTTATTATTGAAATATATGAATTTTTAACATCTAGACAACAATATAGATGGAAAGGTTGGTGCTATAAAGAATGGCTAAAAAAGTAAAAAGTGGTTATACTGAGGATTGGTTGCCAATTAAAGGGATTCAAAATGGGATGATATATACTACTGGTGCTCAAAAAGTTACAGGAGTAAAAGTAACTCCAAGAAATATTTTTATCTTGGATCCTACTACTCAAGATAATATTTTAATAAGTTTAAAAAATTTTTATAATATGTTAGATTTTGAATTTTGGTTAGTAGTTGCTGATAGACCAGTAGATATTTCTGTATATCAAACTGAATTACAATTACTTTATAATGATGCCCCAAATACTGCTATTAGAAAATTAATAATGCAAGATATTCGTAAAGCAAATATGTTTATTAAAAATAATATTGTTGATACAGAGTATTATTTATTATTTAAAGAAAAGAATGTTGATATTTTAGATAAGCGTATTAGGATGATGATTAATGGATTAGCTAGTTGTGGTTTAAATGCTGCTAAAGTTAGTAATGAAGATTTAAGAGTTATATTAGAAAATTTCCTAAATGGTGGAGATAATACAGAATTTGGGATGGTGATGCCTGTATGAGTACTGGAATAAGAAGTCAAATTGCTCCAAAAGGATTACATTTTAGTCCGAGCGATTTTATTATTAGTGATAATTATGCTACTATTTTAACTGTAATTTCTTATCCTAAATATATCCAACCCGGTTACTTAGCATCATTAACAAATATGCCTGGAATAAAAGTTGTTATTAAACATATTCCAGTTCCATTTTTACAGATGTCAAAGATGTTAAATAAACAAGTTGCTGATTTAAAAGAAAAATATCAAAATGAAAAAGATTTAACAAGACGTGAAGGATTTAGACAAGATGCTGAAAGTTTGGAATATTTTGTTTCGATGTTAGCTGCTAGTCAAGCTCGTATTTTTGATTTTCAAATGCACATAATGATTACGGCAGGAACAAAAGAAGATTTAGAATTAAAAAAGGTTAATGTAAAGAACTATTTAGATGCCATGGATTTAAGGGCTGTATCATTACGTTTTGAGCAGGAAAAGGTTTTGAAATCAATTTTACCTATTTTTCCATCTCAAGATATTGAACAAAGAATAGGCACACCAATTCCATCAGTTACTATTGCGGCAATGTATCCATTTATTTTTGATAGTATTAAAGATCCAGGATTATCAACACTTTTAGGGGTGGATTTTTCAGGAGGAGTAATTCTATTTAATCAATTCTTATATAAAATAAAGAAAGAAAATAATCGTAATAATGCCAATATGATTATTTTGGGTACTTCTGGTTCAGGTAAATCTACAGCTGCTAAGCTTTTACTTCGTAGTCATATTAGAAATGGTTGTCAAATTGTTATTATTGATCCAGAAGATGAATTTCGCGAGATTACTAAAACATTTGGCGGCGATACAATAGATATTGGAAAAGGTGGAGAGTTTGGCCTTATTAATCCATTAGAAATTGTTGTTGATGCTGATGAAGAAGAAATTAGACAGGGACTTGGATATACGGTTTTAACTAGAACATTACAATTTTTAAAGGCTTTTATGAAATATTATGATCCATCAATTACGGAAGATGTTCTTACAATGTTTAGTGAAATAGTACAAGATACATATAAACGTTTTGGCATTGATTTTAATACTGATTTTTCTCGCTATACTTCAGCTGATTATCCAACTTTTAGTGATGTATATGCAACTATTAAAGGTAAGCTAATGTCTATAACAGATGCTACTCAAGAACGTGATATTTTAGAAAGACTAGAATTAAAGGTACGTCCAATTACAAAAGAATTGAAATTTTATTTTGATGGACATACTACTTTAAGACATGATAGTGATTTTATGGTATTTAATATTAAAGAGTTAATGAATAGTGATAGTACTGTTAAAAATGCTTTATTCTTTAATGTTTTAAAATATGCTTGGGGATTATGTTTAGATTATAATGTTGATACTGTTTTAATGGTTGATGAGGCTCATGTTTTGTTAGGAGATAAAAACAGTCAAGGTGCAGATTTTTTAGCTCAAGTTCAGCGTCGTGCTCGTAAGTATAATACAGGTACTATAATTATTACTCAACAGCCAAGTGATTTCTCTGATCCAGCGGTAATAACACAAGGAAAAGCTATTTTTGATAATGCTTCATATTATCTTGTAATGGGATTAAAGAAACAAGCTGTTGAAGATTTAGGTAAATTAATTGATTTAAATGATAATGAAAAAGAGAGTATTAAACGTTATTCCCAAGGAGAAGCTTTGTTTGTTTGTGGAAACCGGAGAATGCGGATTAATGTAACTGTTACTAAAGATGAGTTAGATTCTTTTGGTAGTGGTGGTGGATTATAAAAATAAGTAGTTAGGTGGTGATAGCAAATGCCATATCAAGCTAGACGTAATGATATAGATGAAGATAGAGCATTAAAAAATAATACTGATAATATAAAAAATGCAGCAGATGTGGCAATTGCTAGCGGAAACGCATATGCTATGGCGGCTGGTGCTGCTGTAAAAGCCGGTGATAAATTAACTGGTGGCAAAGCATCTGAAGCTTTAGGTAAAGGACTTACTAAGGTTACAGAAGCAATGCCAGGAGGAGCTGCTGTTCAAGAAAAATTAGATCAAATAAATGAAAGCGGTCTTGGAGATAAAGCTGGTAAAGCAGCTTCTATTTATACTCAAGTTAATAGTAGTACGCCTACGTCTTTAGATCAAGCGGGGTCAAATGGGGCTGTTGGAAAAAATAAATCTAATAGTCAAAGTAATTTAAGAGATGAAAATAGTAATTTAGATAATCAAGATTATGATGGTAATAGTTCAGGAAAAGGAACAGTAATCATCAAAAAGGTTGCCATTTTTGGTTTGCCAATCTTGATTTCTTTTATATTCCTTTTTACTATTATTATTGCTGTTGCAACTACTTATGCTGATTTTGAAGATGCACTAGGAGCAAGTAACGCTAGTGGGGAAGAAACTGGTAGTTTTATTGATTTTAATGCCACAACTGAAGAAGCAAAAGACTTTTATAAGCGAATTAATGAAGTAAAGCAGGAATTTGCTAATCAGGGTAAGACTGTGGAAGCAGTAAAGATTGTTGCGGTTTATCATATTATGGCTTCAGAAAACAATAATTATACTTATCGTAGTATGACAAAGGCTAAAATAAGAGAGATTGCTAAATCAATGTTTAAGGGCGATGAATATGATGTAGCTGTATTTGAAAAAAATCTTGTTAATACATTCTTTAAGAAAGAATTTCCTCTATACAATGATAAAAAACGAGAAAGTATGGCTGAAAGGGTTATAAAGTATATTGATGATTATTATAGTTTTCTTGGTGACTATGATACTACTTTTACGGGAGAAGAAGGATGTTCATATCAAATAAATGGCTTTTATTATCCGACTAAAAAGGGTAATTATTATTTTAAATCTACCTTGGAATTTAAAAATTTAAAAGTTAGATTAATGCAGACAGGTCAAATTTCTGGTCATGACTTTGGAGGAGTCTTTGGAAAAGAATTAGAAAATGAAAATTTAATTCCTTTTGAAGATTATGTAATGGGACTTGCTCATTTTAGAATTAATGATTCTGCTCCAGAGGAGGCTATAAAAGCACTTTTAGTAGCAGCAAGAAGTTCTTCTTTAGCAAGTGCATATGATAATACTGATAAATGGAGTAGTTTAAAAAAAGATAAAAGTGGTGAATGGATACTTCAGACACTAAATAATACTTCTAGTCAAAGTTTTTGTAATCCAAATTTAGGTTGTTCAACAAATAGTGTTAATTATGGTCAAATTTATAGTGGTCAAAATTATACAGCTTGGCAGAAAGCGGCTCTTGCTACAAATAGTAAAATTCGAACTTTAGCTAGACAGGTTATGGGAGAAGTTTTAGTTAATGAAGAAGGAAATATTATAGATACTAGTTATAATAGTGCAACTGTTAATAAATTTATTGAATTAGCAAATAAAGGATATGATTATAAGCAAATATTATTAGAGATTTATAATCAAAATAAATCTTCTTCTCTTTCTTCAAATGGAATACAAAAAATGGTGTGCAATACGGCAAGTACTGGTCCATATGCTTCTTGGAAACAGTATCAAGGTCCATGGATAAATGTTCAACTTGGTAATTCTGGTAAAACAATAAAAAATATTGGGTGTGCGGCAACATCTGTTGCGATTTTAATTGCTAAAAGTGGTGTTCCAACAACGATAAATTTAAATCCAGGTACTTTTGTTGAGAAGTTAAATGCTAACGGTGGATTTGGGTCTGGTTCTTGTTTAGGATGTATTAATTGGTCAGCAGCATCAGTTGTTGCTCCAACATTTAGATATACAAGTAGTATTAATTTAAGTGGTTATTCAAAAGTTCAAAAACTATCAACATTAAGAAATTTATTAAATCAAGGCTATTATGTAACAGCAGAAGTTAAAGGTAATACAGGTGAACACTGGGTTGCAATTGATGCTATTCAAGGTGATAATGTTATTATGATGGATCCAGGTTCAACGGCAACAAACCTTTGGAATACATATCCTTGGTATAATACTAGTAGGTTTGTATATTTTAAAGTCTCATAGGAGGTAAGTATGAATAAAAAATACATTATACTTATATCTATTATAATTGTCTATTTCTTATTTTTCTTTTTCTTTATTGGATTAGGGGAAATAAAAAATAATAAGAGAGAGGCAACAATATTTTTAGATGAAAATACTGTTTGGACTTTAGAAAAAAATTCTTGGAGTAATATAACTGATGAAATTGATAAAAAAGAATTTAATGGATTAGAATTTAATGTTTTTTCAAACTATGAAAATATTGGTAAATATTATTTATGGCGTGATGAAAAATGGTATTTATTTGACAAAAATAGAAAGCCATATCTTTATGATGAAGGGAATTTTTTGGCGGTTAGAGCAAATTATAATATTAATGTATTAAAGTTTGAACCACAAGAAATTAATGATCAAAGATATATAAACACTGTTTTATCTGAAAATAATATTACTGATAGTGAAGAGTTTACTGTTTCTAATTTATATCAAATAGATTTTGATAGTGATGGAGTAAAGGAGAATTTTTATGCAATAAGTAATGCTTTTGCAAGAGAAACTTCTCCTGATAAAGTATTTAGTATTGTATTTATGGAAAAAGTTGGTCAAATCTATTATTTATACAATTCTATTTCTTCAAATGATGGTCAAAACAGTTGTAAACCATATATAAATACAGTTGTTGATTTAAATGAAGACGATGTATATGAAATAATTTTGTCATGTGGATATTTTAGTATTCAGTCTCGTCATGATATGTTATATCAATTTAAAGATAATAACTTTGATTTAATTTTAAGTAATCAATAAAATAAAGTAATGACGATTTATTAAGATAGTGATATAATAAGAGCCAGAGAGGGAGTAATAATATGAAATTTAAGTTACGAGCAGATAAGGAAGATTGGTTAATATTTGGTGGATTTGCCTTATTGTTATTATATTTTGTGGCGATAGGAATTGTTAATTTAGCAACATTTGCTGAAACTGGGACGTTATTAGGATTTAATCCGTTACCAGCTTTTTCAGCTAAGTATATAACTACTACCTTAGTGCTTTATATTCTTATTTTGGGAGCAATGTTTATTAGTGTTAGTTCTTACTTTTTTGATCGCGAAAAAGGTTTTGGTATAGCAACACAGAAGAAAGATAAGGGTTATTCTAGATGGGCTAAAGATAAAGAAATACAAGCAGAACTAGAACGGGTTGAATTAAAGCAAAAAAATGCTAAAGCTGCAGGAATTCCGTTAATTGTTAAGGAAAATGAAATGTGGGTAGATAATGGTGAATATCACTCTTTAATTATTGGTGCTACTGGTTCTGGTAAAACTCAAGGTATTGTTTTTCCTCAGGTTCATAGTTTGGCAAAAGCTCGTGAGTCAATGATTATTACTGACCCTAAGGGTGAGATTTATGAAAACTCTAGTATGATGCTAAGAGATAGAGGATATCAAATTGTAATATTAAACTTTCGTGATCCGCAGAATGGTAGTGCTTGGAATCCAATGTCACTTCCCTATAAAATTTATAAATCCGGTAATCATGATAAAGCAATTGAGTTACTAGATGACCTTGCTTTAAATATTTTGTATGATGAAACTAATAAAAATGCTGACCCTTTCTGGGAAAAAACCTCAGCTGATTATTTTTCAGGAGTTGCTCTAGGATTATTTGAAGATGCAAAAGAAGAAGAAATTAATATTAATAGTATTAGTCTGATGACAACAACAGGAGAAGAAAAGTTTGGTGGATCAACATACATCAAAGAATATTTTGGAGCAAAAGATCCAGCTAGTGCTGCTGCTATTAATGCTTCAAGTACTATTATGGCTCCATCTGAGACTAAGGGAAGTATTTTATCAGTATTTAAACAAAAGGTTAAATTATTTGCGTCTCGTGATAATTTAAGTGAGATGTTATCTTATAGTGATGTTGATTTGGAAAGTATTGGTGAAAGACCAACTGCTGTATTTATTGTAATTCAAGATGAAAAGAAGACTTATCACTCATTGGTAACTATTCTTTTAAAACAAATATATGAAACTTTAATAACTGTTGCTCAAAAACATGGTGGAAAATTACCAGTACGTACAAATTTTATTCTAGATGAGTTTGCTAATATGCCACCGTTAAAAGATGTAACAACAATGATTACTGCTGCTCGTTCTAGAGGTATTCGTTTTACGATGATTGTTCAAAATTTTGCTCAATTAGATTCAGTTTATGGTAAAGAAGATGCTGAAACTATTAGAGGTAACTGTGGTAATATTATTTATTTAATTACTACTGAGTTAAAGGCTTTGGAAGAAATTTCAAAGATGTGTGGTGAAGTAAAATCTAAGAAAGATGATAAAACTGCTTCAACACCATTAGTAACGGTTTCTGACTTGCAAAGAATGCAAATGTATGAAACTGTTATCTTACGTATGAGAAAGCAACCATTTAAAACTAAGCTAATTGCTAATTATAAGTTGGATTGGGGTAAAAAATATCCAAAAGCAAAATATCCAACTCGTCCAAGAAGAGTTGTTAAAACTTTTGATATTAAAGAATTTGTTAAAAATCAAAAGAAAAAGAAATTATTAGAAATGATGAATTCTTCTAATCCTAGTGGTCAAGAACCTAGTGAAAAACAATTAGATAAACCTCTAATGGGATTTGGTAAATCACCATTTGCTGGTGGTAATTTTGAGCCAAGTGGTGATGTTGCTGATTTTTTAACTAGACCGCAAATGCCATTTAATAGGAAGTCTCCAACATTTGATGGGGCAGAAAGAAAGCAGACGACTTTCTCAGCACCACCTATTAAAAATGATACTGAGTCAGTAAGTAGACAGACAATACCAACACTTCCTTCAACATTATCACCGATACCAACTAATCCTGGTCCAGCAGTTAATCCAGCTATTTCGCCGGTTAATGATGATTTTGGATTTGATGTTGATGAGTTAGTAAAAAAGATTGATGCTAAAATTGCACAACTTGAAGAAGAAGAAAGAAGAAGCAAAGAAGAGGCTGCTAATACTAAAGAAGAAAAATCTGATACGATGGTTGACTCTCTACAATCACTTTCAACAAGTAATGATGTTAAACCAGTTCTAATGAATGTTGATAAAGTACCGACTACTATGAATAATGTAAGTCAATCAACTAATGATATTAATTTAAATGATGATAGTGATGATGATGATTTCTTTGATGATTTTTTTGATAATTAATAGAAGGAGAAAAGAATATGAGTAATAATTTAAATAAGGGAAAAGTAAATGATTTTGATTTGGATGATGATATGGATGAAGAAGAGTCAGTTGAAAAAAATAATTCCTCTAATGATTTAAAAAAACTTCTTTTAAAATTAATATTGATAATTGGTGGTGGAGTTTTACTTTTAATTTTGGTTTTATCAATAACCTCTATTTTTACAAATAAAAAATATTCATTTGAACAGATAGAGGGAGTAATGGTTGAAGCTAGTAAACAGTATTTAAAAGAGCATCCAGATATTTTAGCTATTACAGAAACAAGAACTATTGAGATTCCTGTAAACAATTTAATTGCTGATGGAAAAATGAATGATTTATCAGAATATGTGGCTGAAGGAGTAAGTTGTACGGGAAAAGTGGTTGTTGCTAAGGTAGGTAGTGAATATGTTTATACTCCAACTTTAAACTGTGGTGATGCTTATAGTACTATACCTTTATATACTAAAATATCAGAAGATTCGCCAATTGTGACATCTGGTTATGGTCTTTATAACTTAAATGGTGAAAAAGTATTTCGTGGTGAAAAAGTTAATAATTATGTTCAATTAGAGAAAGCTTTATGGAGAATTGTTAAAATTGATTCAGCAAATAATGTTTATTTAATTAAAGAAACACCAACTGGATTTACTGCTCCATGGGATAATCGTTATAATGATAAAATTGGTTATAATGTTGGAATAAATATTTATTCAACAAGTAGAATTAAAGAATACTTAGATACAATTTATGATACTACTAAGGAATCAGAAATTTTCTTAAGTGTTAATGATAAAGCTAAATTATTACCATATGATGTATGTTCTGGAAGTAGAGCAACAAATTCTCAAACTAATAATAATGATATAGAATGTAAGACAAAAGAAAATAATCAGAAGTTAGGCCTTTTAACATTATCTGATTATATTAATGCAAGTGTTGCTCCTGGTTGTGCAACGGCCGAGGATAGAAATTGTCAAAATTATAATTATTTAGTTAAAAATTTTGATTGGTGGTTAACTACCCCAGTATCTAATACTACTGATAGAGCTTATTCAGTTACTGTAAAAGGAGAAATTAAATCTTCACAAACTGGCGATTACTATAACGTAAGACCAGTAATTAAATTGAATTCTACTGTTGCAATAAGTGGTGGAAGTGGAACAGAAATTGATCCATATGTTGTTAAATAGGAATCTGTAATTATTATAGATTCTTTTTTTTCATTTAATAAAGTGGAGGTGATATTTTGATCATTAATATAGAAGACTTTATTGAAGCACAAAAAAATAGTTCTATAAATATAATTGATATTAGAAATAAATATCAGTATGATCTTGGTCATATTGATAGGGCTAAAAATATATCAATGAGTAATTTATTAACTAATCCTAAATATTATCTTAATAAAGCAGATGTTTACTACATATACTGTCAATGTGGAACAAGTAGTAAAAAAGTAGTAGATATGTTAAATAATTTGGGATATAGGACTATTAGTATAACTGGTGGATATAATTCTTATCAGAAGATTAAGTCTAGTTAGGGCTTTTTCTTTGTTTATAAGGAATTTGCTACTTTTAGTGATAAAAGCAAAATATTGAAAACATATGTTTTATAGTATAATGAAATTAAGAAGTGACTTTAATTATTTCGTTAAGAAATAAGAAATTTATTTTATGTATAAAGCATATAAGTTTAGATTATATTCTACTAATGAATAAAAAATATTAATTAATAAGACTTTTGGTTGCTTAAGATTTTTTCCTTGATAAATGTAAAAATAGTGGTTGTGTTAAAAGATTTGATAAGTGTAGTAAATAAAATAGTAAAAGAACATGATATTATAGTTAGTGAAAAATTAAAAATAAAAGAAATGATTTAAAATCATAATATCGTAAAATCCTTTCTTGATGCCAGTTTTAATAGAATATGTGAACTATTAAAATGAAAAATAAACTACAAAGAAAATATTGTTATTAAATAGATACATATTATCCTAGTAGCAATAAATGTAGTCATTGTGTAGAAAAAACAAAAATAACAGATAGTTTAAGCCTTAAGATGTAGGAACGATTAGATTGACTAGCAATTTAAATTTCATTTAAATTATAGTCTTTTGTTCTAATGACTTGTTTAGTTCGAAAGTTTGTACTATAATGAAATTAGAAGGTGATGAATTTGAATATAATAAACGATTTTATCAGTTATAGTACCGAACTTATAATGAATGGTGGTTTAATAATTGGTATTATCTTAATTGTTTCAGAATCATTCTTTCCAATATTACCATTAGGAGTAATGGTTGCTTTAATAACAAATGCTTATGGACTATTTTTGGGAATAACGTTTTCTTGGTTAGCAAATTGTATTGGGTGCTATTTAACATACTTAATTTTTTATTATTTATCAGAAAAAATTATTTATCGATTTTTAACTAAAAAAATGCAAGAAAAAATAAATCAGGCAAATAATAAATTTAAAAAAATATCTCTTCCGACTTTGGTAGCAATTATTACTTTACCATTTACACCATCATTTATAATTAATATTTTAGCTGGTGTTTCTAAAATGAGTAGAAAAAAATATCTTATAGCTTTAGGAATTGGTAAAATATTTATGATTTCTTTTTGGGCTTATATTGGTAAAAGTTTTATAGAAAGTATGAGTGATTTAAAGACAATTATTGCTTTGTCAATGATGTTACTGATAGCTTATTTGATTTCAAAAATTGTAAGTAAAAGAATAAATATTGAATAGGAGTAGAAAAGATGGAATATATAATTTTAATTTTGTTAGTAATAAATATAATTTTAGGTGTAATATCATTATTTAAAAATATTAATGAAAGTAATATAACTGAGCGTTTAGGTAAACTGGAAGTTAGTTTAATGAAGGAAATGGGAGATTTTAAAAATGATTTAAGTCGTAATCTAAATAAAGATTTTACTAGTTTAAATGAACAATTAGAGAAGCGTTTAATTGCTATAAATGAGAAGGTAAATGAAAGACTTGATCAAAACTTTGAAAAGACTAATAAGACTTTTATGAGTGTTATTGAAAGATTATCTAAAATTGATGAAGCCCAGAAAAAGATTGAGACCTTATCTTCTGATATTGTTAGTCTTCAAAGTATTTTAACGGATAAAAAGACAAGAGGAATCTTTGGAGAAGTAAATTTAAAACATATTTTAACTAGTGTTTTTGGTGAAAAAAATGATAATATTTTTAGACTTCAATATACTTTAAGCACAGGGGTAATAGCTGATTCGGTAATTTTTGCTCCAGAACCTCTTGGTACAATTGCTATTGATTCTAAATTTCCTCTTGAACATTATCAATTAATGGTTGATAAAAAACTTACTCAGGATATGCGAGATAATTATGAAAAAATGTTTAAACAAGATATGAAAAAACATATCGATGCGATAAGTAGTAAATATATTATTCCTGGAGAAACAACAGATCAGGCTATATTATTTTTACCAGCCGAAGCAATATTTGCAGAAATAAATGCTTATCATCAAGATATAATTGATTATGCTTATAAGAAGAAAGTTTGGATTACGTCACCAACAACTTTAATTTCTACCTTAACAGTTATAGAAATGATTATTAAAAATATGGAAAGAGATAAATATACATCAATAATTCATGATGAGTTAAATAAATTAGGATTAGAATTTGCAAGATACAAAGAACGTTGGGATAAACTTGCTAGGAGTATTCAGACAGTTAATAAAGACGTTGAAAATGTTTCTATTACTACTGATAAAATTACTAAGAAATTTGAAACTATTAATAAAGTAGAAGTAAATAAACTACTTAATGATAATATAAAAGAGTTAGATATGACAATTGATGAATAGTAAGAAGACTAATTATTAGAAATAATAATTAGTCAGGCTGTTGACAAAGTAAATTTTGTTAATAGTCTTTTTATTTTACATAGTTTGTTGTATAATTAATATGTAAGAA
>CALVRD010000041.1 GCA_944358435.1 uncultured Bacilli bacterium
TTGTCTTAATTACATTTTACTAGACTTATTGCTTTTTTACTATATTGAAAAGTCTCACATCAATTGTAACATTACATTTTTGTTATGTCTTCGATTTTTACTCACTTGAAATTTCTTTTGTTTTGTGATATAATATAGCAAATTTTAGGGGTGGTAGATATGTATAGAGATGATAAACAGGTTATTATTGGTAGAAAATCTTTTGATAGTGACGTATTTGAATATTTGCTTAATAGGTTTAAGGAGGCTTTCTCTCATTCTAGTTTGACTATTGAGTCGGCATTTAAAGAACTTGAAGATTTAGATTTTATTATTAAACAACAGAAAGATGATATGTCTAATCAATTTTATCAATTGTTATCAGCTAATGAGAAAAGAGAAATTAGTGATATTGTTAAACAGATTATTGTGTTTAAAGCTTCTTATCTTGGTACTTTTAGTGAGAAATTAGATAATTCTCAAAAACAAGTTAATAGGTTATATGGTGACAATTTGACTTATTTTGATTCTTATTGGCCTTATTATATTAAATTTGATTCTGAAGGTAATTTTGATAAAATTGCTTCATTTCATAGTTTAGATGCTTTGGTTTATAATTTACCTGCCTATAATCAGGCCTATTCTAAAGCTTATAATATGCAAAAAGATAATTTAGATGCTTTTGATTATGCCATGGGATTGTCAGAAATTACGGTTCCAGAAATTATTAAAATTAATAGTATTGTCATTAGGTCTGATCCAGATAAAGTAGATGGTTTTAAAAAGACTAATAATAATATTACAACTGCTTCATTTACTCCTACTGATAAGGCAAAAGTTCCTTATGAGATGCAAAGACTTTTGGCAGAATATAAAAACGGCTTTGGTGAAGAATTACTTGATCCTAATGAACAGGGAATCACGAGTGATGAGCGAATGGAACGGGTTTATAAATTATTTAAAAGAGAGGCACTATTCCATATTAGGTTTGAAAGAATCCATCCTTTTAATGATGGTAATGGTAGAACTGGAAGAATTATTATGAATTATAATTTATTAAATCAGGGATTAGCTCCTGTTATTATTACTGGTGTAATGTCTAGGGAATATAAACAATATATTAATAATTTTGATGTCGATGGTTTGGCTCAAATGTTAGCTAATAGTTCATCTCAGCAAATGGCTACTTGGGTATCATTGACTAAGGCAGGAATTTCTGTTAAAAAAAGTCAAATTAGTCCTGATAATAGTAAGCTTGCTGAGATTTATGGATATAAGCCTGAAGATGGAAAGAAAACTTTAGCAAAAATAAGAGGTTTGATGATGTTATTTTAATCATCTTACCTTTTTTTGACTTTTTACCCTCTTTTTTTTTTAGTATGATTGTATTGGTGATTATATGAAAGTAAAAATATTTGATTTTGAAGATGAAAAAGATTTAGAGGATGAGATTAATGAATTTTTAGATGGATTAACAGGAGAAGTTATTGATATAAAATATCAAGTTAGTGTTGGAGTTTTTAGTGAAGAACAGGTATTTTGTTTTTCAGCAATGATAGTTTATTATTAGATAGTAAATTTTAAATTTTTAATCTTAATTTAGCAGTTATTTTTTCTTTTTTCATGATATGATATTTCTATAATGGAGGTTGAAATGAAAAAAGATAAAAGTATGAAAAAAAGTAATTTTGTTAAAGGTGCTTTTATTGCGACAGCAGGAATAGTAATTACGAAGATATTGGGCATTCTATATGTTATACCCTTTCATGCGATTATTGGTGAAAAGGGTGGAGCTTTATATGGATATGCTTATACTATTTATTTGCTTTTTATGTCTTTATCTTCGGCGGGTATTCCTTTAGCTATTAGTAAGATTGTTTCTGAATATCAGACCTTAGGTTACTATGATGCCAAAAAAAGGGCCTTTGTAATTGGGAAAAGAATTGCTTTATTACTTGGTGCTATTTGTTTTATTATATTAATGATATTTGCACCTTTTATTGCGAAAGCAGTACTCGGTGATTTAGTTGGGGGAAATAAAATTTCAGATGTTACTTTTGTAATTAGAGTAATTTCAACAGCAATACTTATAGTTCCAGTACTTAGTATTTATCGAGGCTATTTTGAGGGACATAGATTTATGAGTTCTCCATCTATTTCACAAGTTATTGAACAAATAGCTAGAATTATAGTAATTGTTTTAGGTAGTTTTTTAATGTTAAAAGTTTTTAAATTATCCTTAACTAGTGCAGTAGGTGTTGCGGTTTTTGGAACTACGATTGGAGCTTTGACATCATATATTTATTTGGTTGAAAAGAAGTATAAAAATAAACAAAAATTTAATGAAAAAATTAGACCGGTAAATGAGCCAATTATTACTAATAAGGATATTTTTAAGAAGATTATTATTTATTCATTTCCATTAATTATGATTGATTTATTTAAATCTCTTTATAATTATATTGACATGACAACTGTTGTAAAGGGACTTGTTAATTATGCTAGATTTACAGTTGAAGATGCGGAGATTGTAATGAGTATGCTATCTACTTGGGCTAATAAATTTAATATGATTATTTTAGCTGTTTCAACAGGAATAATTGTTAGTTTGATACCTAATTTGACACAAAGTGTTGTAAAGGATGATAAGAAGGATATTAATATAAAGATTAATCAGTCTTTAAATATCTTATTATTTCTAGCAATACCGATGTCAATTGGGATTAGTTTTTTATCTAAACCAATATGGACTTTATTTTATGGGGAAAGTTTGTATGGGCCTAGTATTTTATCTTATTACATATTTAGTGGTTTAATATTAGGATTATTTACCGCTACTATTTCTATTGTTCAAGTTCTTAAAGATTATAAAATGGTTTTTTGGAGTTTATTCATAGGAGTATTTTTAAAGTTCTTTTTAAATAATAACTTAATTAGTGCTTTTTATAAGATGGGATTACCGGCATATTATGGAGTAATTACAGCAAGTATTATAGGATATTTAGTTTCTTTTATTATTTGTCTTATAACTTTACATTATAAATATAATGTTAATTATGAGAGTGTAGTTAAGAATTTGATTGATATAATTTCTGGGTCAATGGTAATGACTATAACATTATTTTTATTAAAATTTATTATTCCAATTACTTCTAGTATTAGATTTATTAATTTATTTATTGTATTAATATATGTATTAATTGGGGGATTAGTTTATATTGTGTTTATGTATAAACTGGGAATGGTTAAAAGAATATTTGGTAATAAGTATGTTTTTACAAATAAAAAATAGCGATTAGATTTTAATTTAATCACTATTTTTTTCTGTATTTTGATTAATTTCATTTTTTAGTTCTTTTTTGCTTTTCTTTTTAATAATATTTCTGTAAAGTGGTACAAGTTTTGTAAAAATGAAATACATGAAATGATTTATTATGTAGTCCCATTCACCTAAGAATTCTATATAGTCACCACCAAATTTCTTTTTAAATTCGTGTAATCCTAGTAAATGGTTATTTTCAGAGATATCACCAATTGTACCAAATTGATCATATATTTTTAAACCTCTGTCTTTACAATATTTAATGTGTTCATAATATGTATTATAGTTTACATATGTTTCAGTTAAAATATTATGATTTCCAGCATATAATACCCAAGCTTTATCTCCATATTCAATAATCATATGGGCACTTAGAGTTAAATCTTGTCCATATTCTTGACGATAATTTTTAAATTTTTCAATTTCTTTATTGATATTTTCTTTTTGTTTAGTTAATTCAGTTAACTTTGATTTGGCACTTTTACTTAAATTATCAATAGGTATAATTGAAATTTGATCATTAATTCTTTTCAAAGATTTTTCTAAACTTTTAATAGTTTTATTTATGTGAACTTTTCCTAAAAATAGAGTGGCTTTACTATTTTTATTACCATTAAATATTTCATATAATGTTTCATAGTAATCTTCGTTGTATGAAATAAAATCTTTTCTATTTTCCGTTAAAGTCATAAGATGGTAGAATTCTTTAATATCATTTTTGGTACCTATTGTGACTTCGGTATCCAATTTTTGTGATTTTGTGATTCGCTGTTTTGTTGTTTTTGAAAAATGTTCTTCAATTTTTTCAATTGGTTGAGTAAGGTCAATTCTAAACGTATATCTTGGTTGAGATGTCTCGAAATTTTTAGTAAATCCTAGGTGTTCAAAGCCAGCTTCTTTTAAGGTATTAAATATTTCTTCAGGATTATAATTTAATTCTACTTCTTCATTTTGATAGTTATATCGTTTGTAAATTATGTCGGGATCTATTTTAACAAAAATAGCTTTTTTGTTTTTAGCAAATTCAACTATTTTTTTGGTCATCACATTTACTAATTCTTTCTTTTTATAGTCAATTACAAAGCCACGTGGTGCATAAAAATAACACAAGTTTAGTGGAAGTTTCTTTTGCAATAAAAGTGTAGCAGCAACTATTTCATCATTTTCATTTACTAATCCTAGATAGTATGGAGTTAATTTCTTTTTTACTTTAGCAAGTTCTCCCCAAGCATGTGATTGTAAGAAATGCGATTTAGTTGGATGATTTCTAACATAATTGTCATATATATCTTTATCAATATTTTTTAATTTTAACATATTGTTTCCTCACCTTCATATATAGTTAGTATAACATAAAGTATAGTTAAAGGAATAAAATTTAGTTGATTATTTCAAAAATTGTCTTTTTTTATTTTCAATAAAAAAAGGAAATTACATTATATATTTCCCTTCTTCTTTTTGAAGATAGTTTTTGTATGGCTTGTTTTCTAATCTATCTATTCTTTCAGTTAGTTTTTTTATTTCATATTTTAATTTATTTATTTCTTCTTCAATACTTGGTATTTGTTGAGGTTGAAATGCTGGTAAATAAGGAAAAGGTATATTATTCATTGATATCAACTCATCTTTCTTTTTATTATATGCTAGAAGGCTATTTATGTGATAAAATATAAGTGGTGATTATTATGCGACTTAGAAATGTCAAAAACAAAGAAGAAATTTTAAGTAATTCTAATTATTTAATTAGAAATCCAGAACAATATTTAGGTAAATGGAAAGAATTTTTCGGAAATGATAATCCAATTTATATAGAAATTGGAATGGGTAAGGGGAAATTTATTGTTGAAAATGCAATAAAGTATCCAGATATAAATTTTATAGGAATAGAAAAATTTGATAGTATAGTAGCGAGAGGATTGCAAAAAATTCCAGAAGGACTTAAGAATTTAGTTATTGTTAGAATGGATGCTAATAATATTGATAAGGTTTTTAATCATGAAATCGATCGTATTTATTTGAATTTTTCTGATCCATGGCCTAAAATTCGACATGCTTCGAGAAGACTTTCAAGTAAAGTGTTTCTTGATAAGTATGATAATATATTTGTTTCAGATAAACAAATACACATGAGAACTGATAACAGAGATTTATATATTTATTCATTGATGAGTTTTAGTGAAAATTGCTATATTTTAACTGATATTACTTTTGATTTACATGATGGAAACAATAAAGAGTTGATAACTACTGAATACGAAGATAAATTTTCTAGTAAAGGGATGCCAATTTATGCTGTAGTAGCAGTAAAAAAGGGTGTCTAAAATGGTAAATAGTTTTAAAATATTTTTACATTTACAAAAAATTTGGTATAATGTATTAAGAGTAGGTGAACTATGAAGAAGATAATTGTTTTACTCTCTATTGTTTTATTGTCTGTTACCGGATGTAGTATCAAGAAGTTAGATGATGATGATATCAAAAAAAATATTAATACTTTACTTTCAGAAAATGTTAAAATAAGTAACGTTAATTTTGAGGGATATGAGTATTATGTGCCAACAGGATTAAAATTTTTAAATAAAGAAGAATATAATGCTGTGTTTAGAGATAGATTTGATAATAAATATTATTTATTTGTTGATGTTATTGGGTACTATCATAAAATAGAAAATACTTATGAAGAAAATACGGAGGCATATTATTCAGAAAAGCTTAATTTTTCGAAAGGTCGAGATGGTTATATTGAAATTGATGAGGTTTCTGATAAGTACTTTATTCAATATGTATTTAATTATGGTAGGATGCAAGCATTAGTCAAAAAAGATGATTTGATTAGAGTTATAAATAATATGAGTTATGTTTTAAGATCTATTAGGTATAATGATGAAGTTTTGGATAGTTTGGTTGGAGAGAATATTTTAAGTTATGCTGAAGAGAACTTTTCACTATTTGAGATTGAGTCAACACAAGAAGACTTTTTAGATGTTGTTGAAGAGTATGATCCTAAGTATAAAGAAGCTAAGGATCAAGAAAAGTTAGAACTTAATGATGAATAAAAATAAAGAGGTGAGTTCATGGGTGTATTTGAGAAACTTAAAAATGCGCTTTTTGAGGAAGAGATTGTTGAAGTTGAGGAAAAACCTAAAGCAAAGCTAGCTCCAAAAAAGAGTAAGCTAAGAGAAACAAATAAAGATGTTGTAAGAGAAAATATTAAGGATAAATATAGAGATGAAAAGCCTATTGCAAAAAAAATTGTTTTACCTGAAAAAAGAGAATCTTATACTAATGAGTTAGAAGATGAAATTCTTGAAGAAAGTGATTTTGAAATTACTAAAGAAGTTGAAGCCGCTCAGACAGATAAAAGACAATTTAGAATTTTAGATGATAGGGATTTTACAGTGGATGAGGAACCTAAAAATTATCAACAAGATATGGAACCACAAATTGTTAAAGTAATAGAAAAGGAAACTGTACCATCTCATAGTTATGAAAGTGATAATTTATACCATGGACGTGTTCCTAATCAGCCGTATGGTTCAATTGAATCTCCTAAAGCTACGGTTAGTGATTATCATACTTATGAAACCAGAAGAGTAGAGTCAACACATTTTCAACCGTCACCAATTATTTCTCCAATCTATGGAATTTTAGATAAAAATTATAAAAAAGAAGATGTTATATCTAAGAAAGAAGTTAGATTTACTAGTAGTTTTGCTAGAGAGAAACTTAACGTTGATGATGTTAGGGACAAAGCTTTTGGTAATAATGTTGATGAGGTAGAGAACACTAAAAATGAAGTTAAAGTTGAAACTACTAAGCCTACATTTGAAGTTGAAACTACTTCTAATTTATTAGTTGATCTAAGCTCTGATGAAAGTAAGCCAGCTGTAAAAGATGTTACTGTTGGTGATGCGGTTGAGTATTTTGAAGATTTAGGTTTAGAATATAATGTTGATTATCTTGACGCTAGTAAAAAAGTAAGTGGGCGTAGGGTAAAAGAATTTTATGATGATGAGGAAAAGCCTATAACTAATAATGTTTCTTCTAATGATGAGCCAGAAATAGTTGGAGTAAAAGATAATTCACTAGACGATGATGATAATTTATTTGATTTAATTGATTCAATGTATCAGGAACAAGAATAGGAAAGGAGTGGTGCTATGGATACTATGTTAGATGTAATTTTGCCTGTACTATTATTTACTTTTGGTATTATATTATTAATAGTTTTAATAGTATTAGGAATAAAATTAATTATAATGCTAGAAAAAGTTGATCGAGTTGTTGATAATGTTGAAGATAAACTTAATTCTTTGAATAGTACATTTTCACTAATTGACAATGTTACTGATGGTATAGCATTATTTAGTGATTCTATTGTTAATACACTTGCTGGTCTTGTTTATAAATTATTTGGTAAAAAGAAAAAAAAGTGTAAAAAAGAAAAGGAGGAAAGTATTGATGAGTAAGAAAAAAGGATTTGGAAAGTTTTTTGCAGGAGCTGTTTTAGGAGCTGGTTTAGGTCTTCTATTTGCTCCAAAAAAAGGTAGTGAAATGCGTGCTGACTTAAAAGTTAAAATTGATGAATTAATGGATAAAGTTAAGGAAATCGATGTCGAGGACATTAAAGAAGAATTTGATAAAAGGGTTGAAAAAATTAAGAAAGAGTTAGAGGACCTTGATAAAGAAAAAGTCTTAAAGATTGCACAAAAGAAGGCAGCTGAATTAAAAAAAATGACTGAAGATTTAGTAAGTTTAGCTATTGAAAAAGGAACTCCGGTGTTGCGTGATGCAGCTGAGGAAGTTAGAGCTAAGGCAATTGATGTTACAAAGGATGTTTTGAAGAAATTAGAGACATCTAATGAGAAATAAATTTTGAATTTATTTTAAAAATTATTTGTTTTACTTGTGAATTATTTCTTTTCTGGTATAATATATTTATATTTTTGTTGATTAATATATTAGTAGAAATTAATTATTTTAATAGAGATTTAGTGGTTGGTGGAAACTAAAAGATAATTTATTTTGAATTACGATATTAGGAGAAAATCGTTTATTGCGTTAAAATAGTAAAGTGCATGAGTTTTATACTTATGAATTAAGGTGGTACCGCGAACTATTCGTCCTTATTTGGATGAATAGTTTTTTTGAGGTTGTTTATGCATACTGAGTATGAGGTTAGAATATTAGGCTTAGATAAAAGTGATATTGTAATACGAGATTTAGAAAAAATATACTTAGATTATGGCTATAATTTAAATGAGATATATGAATTAAAATTAGAGGAGGAAAGAAAATGACATTATTTGAAGAATTACAATGGAGAGGTTTAGTAAAAGATTTAGCTGGAGAAGATATTGCGGATAAATTAAACAATGAGAAAATTACCTTTTATTGGGGAACTGATCCAACTGCTGATAGTTTACATTTAGGACATTATTCATCACTTGTAACTGCTAAAAGATTAGCAAGAGCTGGACATCATCCAATTTTATTATGTGGAGGTGCTACAGGTTTAATTGGTGATCCTAGACCTACAGCTGAGAGAGAAATTATTTCTAAGGAGCAATTAAATAAGAATTTACAAGGAATTAAGTCTCAAGTTGAGAAGATTTTTGAAGGTAAAGCTGAAGTTGTTAATAACTATGATTGGTTTAGAGGATATGAATTTACAGATGTTTTACGTGATATTGGTAAATACATTAATGTAAATTATATGCTTGATAAGGATATTATTAAAAGGAGATTAGAGACTGGTATTACTTTTGCTGAATTTGCTTATACTTTAATTCAAGGATATGATTTTTTATGGTTATATCAAAATAAAAATTGCATAATGCAAGTAGAAGGTTCTGATCAATGGGGAAATATTACAACTGGTCTTGATTTAATTAAGAAAAAGCTTGGTAAGGATGCTTATGCTTTTACTATGCCACTTGTTTTAGATAAGGATGGAAAAAAGTTTGGTAAGAGTGAAGGAAATGCCTTATGGTTAGATGAAAAGAAAACATCAAGCTATGAGCTATATCAATATTTGATTAATGTTGATGATGAGATGGTTATTGATTACTTGAAAATTTTTACATTTCTTAGTGTTGAGGAAATTTTAGAATTGGAAAAGAAACATAATGAAAATCCACATTTACGTGAAGCACATAAAGCACTTGCTAGAGAAATTATTACTGATTTACATGGAAGAGAGTCTTATGAAGAAGCTGTTAAAATAAGTGAATCTTTATTTAGTGGAGATATTAAATCTTTTACTGATAAGGAAGTTGAGGCAGCGTTTAAAGGATTAGAACCATTTAATATAACTGAAGATACTAATATAGTTGATTTATTAGTTGTTGGTGGAATTTGTTCTAGTAAGAGAGAGGCTAGAGAATTTATTTCTAATGGTTCTATAACATTAAATGGTGATAAAGTGATAGATTTAGAGTTTTTTGTTACTAAAAGTAAGTGTTTAGCACAGAAATATGTAGTTATCAGACGAGGTAAAAAGAAATACTATATTGGAATTTATGAATAAATATTTTGTAATATAGTGGATATCGGAGGTTTATAATGAAAATTACATTAGTTAGACATGGGCAAACTGATTTTAATTATGACAATAAAATTCAAGGTTCTATTAATAATAATTTAAATGATTCTGGACGTTTAGAATGCCGGAGATTAAGGGAAAAGCTAAGTGATAAACATTTTGATGTATGCTATATGTCACCTTTGTTTAGAGCCGTTGAAACAGCATTTATTTTGGTAGGTGACCGAGTAATGACTGTTAAGGATAGTAGGTTAGTTGAACGTGATATGGGTGAACTAGAAGGAATGGAGCGTGATATGTATGATGCTACTAAATATTGGAATTATGAACTTAATTGTGGAGATTATGGAGTAGAAAAAGTACAAGATGTATTTGCTAGATGTCAAGATTTCTTAAATTACTTATTTGAAAACCATATTGGTGAAGATATATTAATTGTTAGTCATGGTTCACCAGTAAGAGCTCTTCACCATTTATTGAAACAGACAAATTTATCAACTAATTTATATTTTAATGTTCCAAATTGTTATTGTGAAGAAATAGAAGTTGATATAGAAAAATTGAACCCTTAAAGAGTTCAATTTTTTGGTGAGATATTTTTGTATATAAAAATTTTTTAGATTTAATAATTTTATAGATATTTGTCTGATAATAAAATTTAAATAAAAAAAGATGAATTTGAAACTCATCTTTTTTTAGTATTATGTTATTTTTACTTGTTATAGAATTCAACTATTAATGATTCATTAATATCAGCATTAAGTTCATTTCTTTCAGGTAATCTTACATAAGTACCTTCTTTTTTATTTTCATCATAAGTAATGAAATCAACACGTTTAGAAGTTTTTGCTAAAGCTTCTTCAACTACTTTTAAGTTTTTGTCATCTTCTTTTAGAGATATAACATCACCAATTTTAACTCTGTATGATGGAATATCTACTTTTTTACCATTAACAGTTACATGTCCATGATTAACAAGTTGTCTTGCACCACGACGAGTTGAAGCAAATCCTATACGATAAACTAAGTTATCTAAACGAGATTCTAATAATCTTAAGAAGTTAGTACCATGAATACCTTCCATTTTTTCAGCTTCTACGAATGTCTTATGGAATTGTCTTTCATTTAAACCATACATGAAACGTACTTTTTGTTTTTCTTTTAATTGTGTTCCATAGTCAGAAAGTTTGCCTTTACGATCATTTCCGTGTTGTCCAGGACCATATGAACGTCTTGCTAATTCTTTACCAGTTTCGCTAATAGAGAAACCAACACGACGAGCTTGTTTGTAGCTTGGACCAGTGTATCTTGCCATATTTTTTCTCCTTTCTTTATATTACAATTCTTGAAAATGATTTAGTCATATTTTAGGGAGTTTTTCTTAGGTGTTCGCATAAACAGCAATAGTTACTTGACCTTTATAAAACACTTTAAAATATTCTAAAATCTGCTGTTTCAAGTTAATTTGCATTATCAATTATATGGCAGATTTGTTGATATGTCAATGATTTTTGTGTGTTTAGTCAAAAAAATCTTCTTGATCATTATAAATATGAGGTTTGGGGATTTTTTCTTTTTACAACTTTAAAACGTGATATTATAGGATGCACTTACTATTTTAAAAGAATTACTATCTATTTATGATTTTTTTAAT
>CALVRD010000042.1 GCA_944358435.1 uncultured Bacilli bacterium
AGTCAAGCTAGAATTATTATTAATCATGGTGGAGCTGGATCAATTCTTGATGGTAAAAAAAAAGGAAAAATAGTTATTGCTGCTGCTAGATTAAAAAAGTATAAAGAACATACTAATGATCATCAAAAGCAAATAATTAAAGAGTTTACTGATAAGGGATATATTTTAGAACTTAGAGATTTTGCCAAACTAGGAAAAATTCTTGAAAAAGCTGAGACATTTAAACCTAAAAAATATATAAGTAATACTGATAATATGATAAATTTAATAGATAATTATATTGAAGAGACTGATCATATTTCTTGGTACAACAAGTCAAAAGAAGTTTTATGGTATATTTTCTTCGGTGCTTTAACTACGCTTATTAATATATTTAGTTTTTACTTATTAGATAAAGCAGATCTAAATACTTATATTGCTAATCTCATAGCTTGGATCATTTCTATATTATTTGCTTTTGTAACCAATAAACTATTTGTCTTTAATTCTAAGTCTATGAAATTTTCGACATTTATGAAGGAACTAGTTTCTTTCTTCTTCTTTCGTATTTTGTCTTTAGGTATTGATATGGGAGGATTATTTATCTGCTTAGATTTCCTTCATCTTTCAAAAATGTTCTCTAAAGTAATAATAAATATAATTGTAATTATTGCCAATTATATTTTTAGTAAATTATTCATATTTAGAAAAAAATAAATTAATCGTCCAAATTTGCTAAGTTTCTAAAAAATCACTTATTTTCCATATACAAATAATCGAAAATTTGGTATATTGTAAATTAGGTGATTGAGATGAAGAAAAAAAACATTATTATCTTATCAATAATTGGTTTTATATTAATTGTTATAGGTGGTAGTATGCTTTTTATTCGTAGTTTGAAAAACGATAGAGCAGCTACATTATTACGAATGAATGATGTTGGTACAGAATATAAGTCTTTTGAAAACCAAATAGATACTTTTAATGACATGCGTAATTCATTATATTTAAATGTATTTGAAAATGTTTACTATGACACAATGGCAGCAAAGGATCCAGCAGTAAAGTCTAACTTTTCTGAATATGAAATAATTGTTAATGGTATTGCTGCATCAGCTAGTAATCTTTCTAATTTATGTGGAACTATATACTATCCAGATAGTAGTATCAATAGGAACTGCAAAAGTTTTAGTAGTGTTTATGAGCAAGTAGTTAATGCCTTTGTTTCTGATGTAAAACTATATAATAATAATATTTCTCAATATAACAAATATCAAAAAGAAAATGATTCTACTAGTTCATTAGAAAATTATAAGACGGATAAAAAATATATTGATTATAATAATGATGGTAAATATGAAGGTAAGGAAATGTAATTATGAAGAGTAAAAAGTGGACTTTAAAAAAGAAACTATTAGTATTTGGTGGTAGTACTTTTGTATTAGGTATTGCAACTTTTCTTTTTGTTTTTTATGGCCCATGGGCTGGATTTAGAAATTTTTGGATTACTAGTGCGATGACAACTATGAATCATCAATATCTAGCAACATGGCTTTATAGTGATAAGGTAATTCAAGAAGTTTTATCTAACAATACAATAGAAGAAGTAACTGAAACAACTAATCCTGATGAAGTACAGTTTAAGAAATATACTGCTAAAACAATCTATAAAAATGAATATGAAAAAGAAATATTAACAAAAGATGAAGGTAATGATTTATATAAAGTAATTGATATTAAAGGACCTTCATATCAAGGATATCTAGTAGCATTATACGATCCGTCAAAAATCTCTATTGCAACAACTAGATATTTAGGAGTTAGGGGCGAAGATATTCTTACTGTTTCTAAAAGAGAAAACGCTATTATTGCTATGAATGCCGGTGGATTTTACGATCCTGATTGGAATTCTAATGGAGCTCTACCACACGGAACAGTAATTTCTAATGGTAAAGTAGTAAGTGATTTTGCAGATGCTGGAATGGCCGGAGGATTTATTTGCTTTACTCACGAAAATAAATTAGTTTTAGGCAAAATGTCTAAGGAAGAAGCTTTAAAAATTGGTTGCCGTGACGCTGTAGAATTTGGTCCTTATCTAATTGTAAATGGAAAAAGCTCATTTATAAGCGGTAATGGTGGTTGGGGAATTGCTCCTCGTACTGCAATTGGTCAGAGAAAAGATGGTATTGTTTTAATGTTAGTTATTAATGGAAGGATTCCTTCAAGCATTGGTGCTAATATGAGAGATTTAACAGAAATAATGGAAAACTATGGTGCCTACAATGCCGTTAATCTAGATGGAGGTTCTTCGACAGAACTAGTAATTAATAATGAAATAATTAATACACCAGTTGCTGGTGGACGTTATGGATTAAGAGACATGTCTACTTTCTGGGTTGTTAAACAATAATAAAGTTTAATAAATAAATATTTTATATTTACTGATAAACTCATAAAATTTACGTATTATAAAAAATTTAACATGCAATAACAAATATTAATAAAATAGCACAAAGTATATTTAGTAAAAATTATATTAGGAGTGATTAGAATGAATTTACTAACTGTAGTTAATCAATGTGGAGATCCCGTTTTAGCTAAAATTTTAGGTATGATTAAATCAATTTTAAATCTTATTCAAATGATAGGACCAATTATAGGAATTGTCTCAATTGTAATTAGTTTGATTAAATTGATGTCTAATCCCGATGAAAAAAAATATAAGAAGTTAATTATAAATTGGGTTATTGCTATATTTATGTTGTTCTTATTACCAGTAATTATTGATTTAGTTATGAGGTTATTAGACGACTCATTTACGTTAAGTAGTTGCTGGAATTATGCTGGATATTAGTATTAATACGTAGTAAGAAAAGTATAACTTACTAGTGATTTTAAATATTATTAATTGGAGATAGTCTAAAAATATGGCAAAATATAAGAAAATATTTAAGAAAAATTTTAAAATTATTTTTACTTACTTAATATTACTAATTATTTCTTTAGGATTAATATGCTATCTAGAATATGATAAGAGAATTGCCTTAGAAGAAGCTAGAATTAATGATGAAAAATCCCTAGTAGAAAAAATTAAAAGTAATTATGGACACTATGTCAAAGTTAATAGTGGAACAATTTTTTATAAAAAGAAAGGAAAAAAATATATCCCCATCATTAAAGTGAATAGTGAAAAAGATTACACATTAACTGCAACCGAAATAAACAAAAATACTAAGTATTTTCATATTGAAGAGTTAGATTATTATGTTAAATATCAAGATGTTTCTAAAGTTGATAACTTAATAGAAAAGAATTTACGTTACAAGAATTATCTACCTTTTAATGAAAATGTAGTAACAAAAGATAAAGTAAGCTTATATCAAAATAATGAATTAATTTATGAATTGTATTTTAGTCTAGATACACCTATCATTGAAAAAGAAGATAATGGTTATTATATAGAGTATAATAATGAACTATATTTTGTTAATAGTGAAGATGTTGCTAATGTCTATGCTAAAGAGAATACTAATGCAATTGAATCTACTAGTGTTCCAGTAACCGTATATCATTTTATTTATCTAGAGGGAGATAATAGCTGCAATGAATCTATTTGTCACAGTGAAGCCCAAGTTAGATCCCATTTTAATTATTTAAGAGAAAATAATTTCTTTACTTTAAATACAACTGAATTAGGCAAATTTATTGATGGAAAAATTAGACTACCTGAAAAGAGTATTCTAGTTACAATTGATGATGGAGCAAGAGCTCATAATTTTATTCCTTTGCTTGAAGAATATCAAGTCAATGCGACACTTTTCTTAGTCAGTTCTTGGTATGATACAGCCTTATTTGAATCCCCATATATGGAACTTGCTAGTCATACCAATAATTTACATACGCCAGGAGTTTGCCCAGGTGGCCAAGGTAGTCCCCTAAAATGTGCCGATAGAAATAGTTTGCTTGAAGATTTAAAGAAAAGTCGAGAAACTCTTAATGGCACTAAAGCCTTTTGTTTTCCTTTTTATGAATATAATGATTATGCCCTTAGTATAATAAAAGAAGCTGGTTTTGAAATGGGCTTTATTGGTGGAAATAGAAATGTAACTAAAGGTATTAATAAATTAATGATACCTAGAAAACCACTTAATAAATTTACTACCTTAGAACAATATGCTAAATGTGTAAATTAGAGCTTTATAGCTTTTTTTCTTTTACTAAAACTAGTTTACTTCAAAAAATTATTAAAATGATTAATAATAAAAAACATAATTTAATTGTAAACAAATCAAAAAATAGTACTATATTGCCAGAAATGAAAAATGTAATTTCTAGTCGAAATTCTTTTTTTTTACGTATATTTGATATATAATATGAATAGTGGAGGATGATTAATATGAAAAAAATAATGGATGGTAATGAAGCTTGTAGTTATGTTTCATATAACTTTACGGAAGTAGCCGGTATTTATCCAATTACTCCGGCATCCCCTATGGCCGAGATTACTGATAAATGGAGTAGTGAAGGTAAACTAAATTATTTTAACACGCCAGTAAAAGTAGTAGAAATGGAATCAGAAGCCGGAGCAGCCGGAATGGTCCATGGCTCCTTGCAGGCTGGATGTTTAACAACAACCTATACTGCTAGTCAAGGCTTACTATTAATGATTCCTAATATGTATAAAATAGCCGGTGAATTGCTACCTTGTGTTATTAATGTAGCTGCTCGTTCTCTTGCAACTCATGCATTATCAATATTTGGTGATCACCAAGACGTTTATGCTGCAAGAACAACCGGCTTTGCGATGCTAGCATCTTCTTCTGTTCAACAAGTTATGGACTTAACTGGAGTTGCTCATTTATCTGCAATTAAAGGCCGAGTACCATTTATTAATTTTTTTGATGGATTTAGAACTAGCCATGAATTACAAAAAGTAGAAGTTATTGATACGGATAAATTAAAAAGTTTAATTGATGAAAAAGCCTTAGATGAATTTAGAAATAGAGCCTTAGATACAGAAAATCCAGTTATTAGAGGTACCGTTCAAAATGAAGATATTTATTTTCAAGCAACAGAAGTTAGAAATAAGTATTATGAAAATGTACCAGAAGTTGTTAATAGTTATATGGAAGAAATTAATAAAATAACTGGTTCTAACTATATGCCATTTAACTATTATGGAAGTAAGTCTGCTACAAAAGTTATTGTCGCTATGGGTTCTGTCTGCGAAGCTATTAAAGAAACTATTGAATATTTAGTTAAAGAAAAAAAAGAAAATGTTGGCTTAGTAGAAGTTCATTTATATCGACCATTTAGTGCTAAGTACTTTTTAAAAGCCCTTCCCAAATCAGTTAAGAAAATTGCAGTATTAGATAGGACAAAAGAACCTGGTTCAAGTGGTGAACCATTATATTTGGATGTAGTTAAAACAATTAAAGATACAGATGCCAAAGTTAGTGTCTATGGTGGTAGATATGGATTATCTAGTAAGAATACAACACCAGCCATGATTAAAGGATTATTTGATTATATGGATACTCGTGAAATGCATAATAATTTCACACTAGGTATTGATGACGATGTTACAAGATTATCTATTCCATATGATAAAAAGTTTATGATTCCTAATGGTAATATTGAGTTCTTAATATATGGCTTTGGTAGTGATGGTATGGTTAGTGCCTCTAAAGATTTAATGAAAATTACTGGTACTTATACTAATGCCTATGTCCAAGGATATTTCCAATATGACTCTAAAAAATCTGGTGGAGTAACAATTTCAAATTTACGATTTGGTAAGAAACCAATTTCTTCAACTTATTATGTTGAAAAAGCTAGCTTAATTGTTTGTACTAAAGATTCTTATCTAAAAAAGCTTCACATGTTAGAAAAAATAAATCAAAAGGGAATATTTATTTTAAATACGGCCAAGAGTCCTGATGAAGTTTTAGCTAGTATGAGTAGTCATGATAAGAAATTATTGCATGATCGTAACGTTAAACTATTTATTATTAATGCTGACAAAATTGCGGAAGAAAAAGGTCTACCTGGTAAAATTAGTTCCATTATGGAGACTTTGATTTTTAGATTAGGAAAGATTATTGATTTTGATTTTGCTGTTAGTAAGATAAAAGAAAATTTAGTAGTAAAATTTGCTAATAAAGGTGGAGACTTAGTTAATAAAAATATTATGGCAATTGATGCTAGTTTAAAAAGTTTAGTTCCTGTAAAAGTTCCAAGTGTTGATTATGTAGAACAATATAGTAAGAAGAAAAACTTCTTTGAAATAATCGATAGTATGGAAGGTAATAATCTTCCAGTAAGTAGTTTTGTCAAAATGCCTGATGGTACTTATGAAGCGGCCACTTCTAAATTTGATAAACGAGATATTTCTGATACTGCACCTTGCTTTATATCAGAAAATTGTATTTCTTGTAATTTATGTTCACTGATATGTCCTCATGCCGTTATTAGACCATTCTTACTTAATGAAAAAGAGCAAATAGATGCTCCCGAATCTGTTAAACGTAATTTGATTTCAGCTAATATTAAAGACTGCGATGATAAATATACAATAGGAGTTAGTATTCCTGATTGTACTGGCTGTGGATTATGTAGTGAAATTTGTCCAGGCAAAAAAGGCGCTAAAGCTATTGTAATGAAAGCTAAAGAAGAATTATTAAAAGATAAAAAAGAGGAAGAATATAAATATTTATTTAATGAAGTAAGTGAAAAGAAAAATGTTATGCCAGACACAACTGTTAAAGGAAGTCAATTTAAGAAACCAAAGTTTGAATTTTCCGGAGCTTGTGCTGGCTGTGGAGAAACTCCATATTTAAAACTTTTAACTCAGTTATTTGGTGATAGAATGATGATTGCTAATGCAACTGGCTGTTCATCAATTTATGGAGCCTCAATGCCATCAATGCCTTATTCAGTGCCTTGGGCTAATTCCTTATTTGAAGATAATGCAGAATTTGGTTATGGTATGAAAATAGCTGACTTAGCAATAAAAAATAGAATAGTTACGTTAATTAAAAATAATATTAAAGATGTTAAAAAGAGTGAACAAGATATTTATAAAGCATATACCGAAAATATCAATGAACAAACTGCTAATGATTTATTAGAAGTTATTGATAGTACTAAAATCCCAGAATTATTAAAGTTAAAGAAATTTATCTTACCACGTTCTGTTTGGCTAGTTGGTGGAGATGGTTGGGCTTATGATATAGGTTATAACGGAATTGATCATGTCTTAGCAAATAGAGAAAATGTAAATATTTTGGTTTTAGATACTGAAGTATATTCAAATACTGGTGGCCAATCATCAAAATCAACACGAGTTGGAGCTGTTGCTAAGTTCGCATCATCTGGAAAACAAACTGCTAAAAAAGATTTAGCTAAAATTGCTCTTACTTATCCACATGTTTATGTTGGTACAATTTCTTTAGGAGCTAATCCAAATCAGGCTATTAAAGTATTAAAAGAGGCAGAAGCTTATGATGGACCATCTATTGTAATTGCTTACGCTCCATGTATTGCCCAGGGAATACTTAAAGGAATGAAAAATAGTATTGCCGAAGAAAAAGCAGCAACAGAAGCTGGCTATTTCCCATTATTCCACTATAATCCAGACTCTAAAGAATTTAAGCTAGATAGCAAAGCTGATTTTTCAAAATATGATGAATTTATCATTGGAGAAGATAGATATCGTTCCTTAACAAAATTAGCCAATAATCACAAAGAATTATTAAGTAAAAATAAAGAAAACGCTAAGATGCGTTATGATTATTATAAATCATTAGAATCTAAAGAAGAAAATAATTAATTTTAAAAAACATTTATTCTGATTTAGTAATTTATAATTTAATTAAAAAACTGCAAATTTAACTTGCAGTCTTTTTAATTAAACAAAAAAAGAAGACATCGGCAAATGCCTTCTTAATTTTTATTTAAGAAGCTGCACCCCCTGAGGGCAGCTTCCAAAAAGAATAAAAAGGGGTTGGCTAGTGTGATACTAGCGACCAATTCGCCTAATTCCGAATTGGTGATTACTATACTAATCGAATAATTGACATTTGTCAATAAAAAAAGTAAAAATATATATATTTTTTATCTACCTTTGTTACTATTAACACTTTATTATTAAAAAAATATTTTTGATTATCCCTAATTCCTTATTTTATAAGAAAAAATAAGAGAATTTTATCAACAAAAAAATATTTTTCAATATAATTAAAATTTATGTAAAAAAGTTCAAGTTTATGAGATTTTTAGAATATTATATTTATACACTTTGAATAGTTATAAACTTTACACTTTATTGGTAAAAGTTCACAATTTTTTTTCTAGCATAAAAAATTTTTTTATGATATAATATGCCAAGAAGGAAGTGGTATTAATGACAGAATTAAAAGATGTTAAGGGTATCGGTCCTAAGGCTCTTTCTTTATTAAATAAAATTAATATTAATACTATTGAAGACTTGGTTACACATTATCCATTTCGTTATGAAGTTTTAGAAAGAAATGATTTATCTAAAGTAGAAGATGGTGGAAAGATTATTATAGATGGGAAGATTGAAAGTGTACCAATTCTTATGCGCTTTAAAGCTGGACTTAATAAAATGAATTTCAGATTAGTAACACCATCAGGAGTAGTTGGAGTATCTATTTTTAATCGGGCATTTTTAAAAAATCAGCTTAGTGTTGGAACAGGCATTACAGTAATAGGTAAATTAGATAAAAGTAAAAATGTAATTACGGCATCAGATATAAAGATGGAAACCTTGATGAGTAAGGCTAAAATTGAACCAGTATATCATTGTACAAGTGGACTTACAAATAAGAATTTATCAACCTATATTAATATGGCACTACTTATGTATGGTAAAGAAATAAAAGATTATATACCACCAGTCTATGTAGAAAAGTATAACTTTTTAAATAAAAAAACAGCTTTAAATATTATTCATAATCCATCAACTATGGAAAAATTAAAAGAAGTATCAATTAGACTTAAATATGAAGAATTATTTGCATTTATGTTTAAGATTAATTATTTAAAATTACAAAATAAAAAAAACAGTAATGGCTTAGTAAGAAATATTAATCGAGAAAAGATAAATTCATTTATTAAAAATTTACCTTATAAACTTACAAATGATCAATTAAAAGCAATTAATGAAATAATAGAAGATTTACAATCTCCTAATAGAATGAATAGATTATTACAAGGTGATGTTGGTAGTGGAAAAACTATTGTTTCGTTTATTGGAATGATTGCTAATCACTATAGTGGCTATCAAAGTGCTTTAATGGCACCTACTGAAATATTAGCAGTTCAGCACTATAATAATTTAAAAGATTTTTTAGCAGGAACTGATATAAAAGTTGAATTATTAACTGGTTCAACTCCTAAGAAAGATAAACAACAAATATATAAAGGATTAAAGGATGGAAGTATTTCAATGATAGTTGGAACTCATGCTTTAATTCAAGAAGAAGTTGAATATTGTAACTTAGGATTAGTTATTACTGATGAACAACATCGCTTTGGTGTTCATCAAAGAGCTAATCTCCAGAATAAAGGTGTTAGACCAGATGTTTTATACATGAGTGCAACACCAATACCTAGAACCTATGCACTAACTATCTTTGGTGATATGGATGTTTCTACAATCAAAGAACGGCCAAAAGGTAGACAAAAGATTGACACTTTTGTAAGAAAGTATAGTGAAATTAAAGATGTACTTGGAATGATGTATGAAGAATTAAAAAAGAATCATCAAGTATATGTTATTGCACCACTTATTGAGGACAGTGAAAATTCTGATTTGGCAACAGTTTGTAATTTAAAAGATCAAATGAAATTAGCTTTTGGTGAACATTATAAAATTGATATTGTTCATGGTAAAATGGCTAATGGAGCTAAAGATATTATAATGAATCAATTTAAAAACAATGAAATTCAAATATTAATCTCAACAACGGTAGTAGAAGTTGGTGTTGATGTACCAAATGCGACTACAATGGTTATATTTGATGCCGAACGATTTGGTCTGTCAACTCTTCATCAATTAAGAGGCAGAGTTGGTAGAGGTTCTTCTAAATCAATATGTATTTTAATAAGTGATAATGATACTGAGAGATTAAAAATAATGGAAAGAGAAGACGATGGCTTTGTCATTAGTGAAGAAGATTTTAAATTACGTGGCCACGGAGATTTATTTGGTACTAAACAAAGTGGTGATATGTCATTTAAGATTGCTAATATAAGACAAGATTATAAGATCTTATTACAAGCAAAAAAAGATTCAAAAGAATATCTAATGGATAAAGAATCAGATAATGAAGAATTAAAAAAATTGCTTATTAGTACCATAACAGAGGGGTAGTAAAAGTATTTTATAACTACCAGCAAGCATATTAAAATTTTCAGTAAATTTATAAAAATTAGTTGCTTGATGTAAACTAAAATTATTTTTAGATATATGATTGACTTTTTTATAAATATCTTATATCATTAAGGTGCGTGATGTATATCACGCCGATATCTCTCACTATATTTGTGAGAGTATATTCAACCGAACCCCCTGAAG
>CALVRD010000043.1 GCA_944358435.1 uncultured Bacilli bacterium
ATGTAATTTTTTTGCTATTTTAATAGCGTCTTTTATTGTAAACATCATATCACCATTTAATTATATGAGAAAAAAAGAAATACTTTTAAAATTCGTATTTCTTCTCTTTAATTTTTTCTTCCAAATCTTGAAAATGGATATATTGTCATACTTGTTGTTCCTTTAATATCTTTAATAGATACTGGGCCAATAATTCTACTATCAGTTGAATTAACTCGATTATCTCCAAGGACAAAATACTTGTCTATGGGTATTTCTAGTTCTTCAATATCATTAGTATCGGCATGATTAAAATCTTCTTTAACTTTTTTTCCATTAATATATAACTGATTATCTTTATACATTATTTTTTCGCCTGGAAGGCCAATAACTCTTTTAATTATGTATTCATCTTTTAATTTGACAACTACAATATCAAATCTATTGATACCAGAAAATTTATAACTAATTTCATTTAAAATCATAACATCATTATTATGTAGAGTATCATTCATTGATGGACCATTAACCTTAATAGGAGTTACAATAAAGAGTTTAATTAAAATGACAATAACAATAACTATAATATAAGAAAGCCATTCCATAATCCCACTTTTTTTCTTTTCCATAAATATCCTCTAAACAAAATAAGGCTTTACGCCTTATTCTATTAATCTCTTTCTGGAATACGGTATCCGCCAACTCTATCTTTAAGGAAGTTAAGTTTTGCACGTCTAACTTTACCTTTACGAATAACTGTAATAGCAGCTACTTTAGGTGAATGCATTGGGAAAGTTCTCTCTACGCCAACACCACTTGATACTTTACGCACTGTAAATGTTTCAGAAACTGAACCACCACGACGAGCAACTACAACACCTTCGAAAGCTTGGATACGTTCTCTTTTTCCTTCGATAATTTTAACGTCTACTCTTACTGTGTCTCCTACACGGAATTCTGGCACATTTGGATTAATTTGTTTTTCGTTAATCTTGTCAATAATATTTGCCATATTATAAGTTCTCCTCTCTATATATATTTATCAATGATCATATTCAATTTAAATAATTACTAAAAGCATGAAAAGCGGATCATCTCAATTGACATACAAGATTATATCATATATTTTTTTCATTTGCAATAAAAATTATAGCAATCTACCTATTCTTACCATTTGTTTGATTCATAGTTAAATCAGCCTGTAATTCAGCAAATTGTCTTTTTGCCTCTTTTTGTAAAACGCTAAGTTGTTTAGCCATAAAGTTTAATTCTTTTTGTTCTAAAAAAACTCGATACTTATTTTTTATTTCCTGACGGAATTTTTCTATTTCATTTAAAGCTATTCTAAAAGAATTTCCATCATCGTCTCCATCAGTCAACAATTCTGTAACACGAGCTATTAATTTTTTATACTTATTATTTACCAATTTATGAGTCATTGGTCTAGCTAAAGTAGCCTCAAAAATTCTAATATTTTTAATGGTTGTTCCTGATATAGAAAAACTATTACTACGAGAAGGCATCAAAAAATTATCTAATTTTTCAAACTCACACATATTGGCAAACTTAAACTTTTTAGGAACTTTTTTCTTTCTTTTTATAGAATACATATAACCACCTACTTATTTAAAAGATCTGGTCTTCTTTCTTTTGTCCTTTGTAAACTTTCTTCATAACGATACTCAGCTATTTTTTTATGATCACCAGAAAGTAATACTTCTGGTACTTCCATTCCTTGATAAATTCTTGGTTTTGTATAAGTTGGATAATCAAGTAAATTATCATTAAACGAATCATTTAAATGGGATCCTTCTTCAATAACACCAGGAAGTAGTCTAACTATTGAGTCAACTATAACCATACTAGCAAGTTCACCACCGGTAAGGACGTAATCACCAATACTTATCTCTAAATCACATATTGATCTAATTCTCTCATCAAATCCCTCGTAGTGGCCACAAATTAATATTAAATGTTCTTCTTTGGCTAAATCATAGGCAAGTGATTGTTTATATACTTTGCCATCTGGTGTTAATAAAATGACTTTAGATTTTTCATTTCTTAGACTGGCAATGCAATCAAATATCGGTTGACAAGTTAGAACCATTCCATTGCCTCCACCATAAGGTGTATCATCTACTTTATGATGTATGTCTTTTGAATAATTCCTAAAATTGTGGATATTTATCTCAACTTTTTGATTATCAATAGCTCGTTTAATTATTGATTCACTGAAGACACCGTTATACATATCTGGAAAAAGTGTTAATATATCAACTTTCATCATTAATTCTACATCCCCTCAATTAGTTCTACAACTACTTCTTTTCTATCTTTGGAAATTTCTTTAATCATGGGTGAATTAAAAGGTATTAAGACTTCTTTATCAAATAAAACTCTTATTACTTTATTATTAGGACTAGCAAAAAATATTTCCTTTATTATTCCACACTTTCCATCAGTAGTCAAGGCACGATAAGTAATTAGTTCTTCATCTAAGACTAAATTTCCTAATTCTAGATCAGTTTCTAACATATACACTTTTTTTCTTAATAGAAATAAAACTTCATTAATATCATTATAATCATTCAAAGTAACCATATCAAATTGTTTATGATGACGGTAACTTTTAATTATATAATCTTTATGATCAATAATTAGTTTCTTTCCAACTACAAAGACTTTGTCTTTAAATTCAAAATCACTAAGTATCTTTAATTCACCTTTAATACCATGTGTTGAAACAATTCTACCTACATAAACTTCTTTCAATATTATCTCCCCAATTCATAAAGTAATATACTAGTCGCTATAGCAACATTTAAACTTTCAACATTCTTATTCATAGCAATATAAAGATTCTTATCACTTATATCCAAAATTTCTTTTCTTACCCCATTTCCTTCATTACCAACAACAAGAGCAAAACTTTCTTTATCAGAATTATCTAATGTTCTAACATCAACTCCATCGATAACACTTGTACCATATATAGGAATATTTAGACTTTGTAATTTTGAAATAAAATCCATAGCTATTCCTCTAATAACATTTACGTGAAAAAACATTCCTTGGGTTGCCCTTAGGACTTTAGGATTATATAAATCAACTGTTGTTTCTGATAAGATTATTGTATCAATATTAAAAGCCACAGCACTACGAATAATAGTTCCTAAATTACCAGGATCTTGGATGCCATCTAAAATAAGAATTCTTTTTCCTTTAATATCAGTTTGCTCTACTTTACGGCATACACCCATGATTGTACTAGGAGTATCCATTGTGGAGATCTTACTCATAATTTCTTTAGAAAAATATGTTTTCTTACAATCTATAGAGCACTCTATTCCATCCTCTAATAATATTTCTTCTAATACGCCGGCCTTATAAGCTTCTAGAATTAAATGTAATCCTTCAACTATATATTTTCCATATTCTTCACGATATTTTCTTTTTTGTAATTTACAATACTTTTTAACTTTATCATTATCTAAACTTGTGATTATCATTAGAACTCTTTCATCTCCTTACGATATATTTTATATTCTGGCATATTTTCACTAACTAAAGACCAAAAATGAGTTGAATGATCAGCATAAATTAAATGTGATAGTTCGTGAATAATAACATAATCTAAATATTTAGTATCTCTTTTAATTAATTCTAAGTTTAAAGTAACTGTTTTAGTTCTAGTATTACAAACACCCCATCTACTCTTCATTTTTCTAATCTTTAAGTCTGGATATGGTATATTCCTAGAAAACTTTTCATAGCAAGTATTTAAATGTTCTAAAAATACCTTTTTAGCTTGTTCTTTATACCACTTATCAACATCAAATTTTCTATTTAAAAATACCTTTTCATTACCAAAAGATATATCACAATATTCTACGTAAACTATATCATATTGTTTTCCTAAATAATTAAAGCCTTCATTATTTTCTTTTTTCTTTTCTTGATTATTAATCATTTTAACTAACTTATCATAGTTTTCTTTAATTAATTTTTCTATTGCCTTATTACTGGTAAATCTTCCTGTTGTAACTAAGATTGTTAAATTAGGTTTTACTCTAATATATGTATTTTTATTAGTACTTTTTTTATCTATTATTATATCATAGTATTTTCCATCGACATTTAACTTCAAGTTTATCACCACTAATATTGTACACTAGAATTAAAAAAAAAGAAAGTTTGATAAAAATGAATAAAATATCTAAAACTTAAACAATATATAGTTAAGGAGGAAAATTATGGATATGAATATTAGAGACCATATAATAAATAATTTTAAAGGAGATGACTATGATACATTAAAACGAGCAATTGATGAGTCAGTTGCTTCACAGGATGAAGTTACTTTACCAGGACTTGGAGTTTTTCTAGAAATAATTTGGGAAAATGCTGATTTAGAATTAAAAAATCAATTGATTGATATTATAAAAAAACGTGTTGAAAAAGGATTAGCTGAAAATAACTAATCCTTTCTTTTTATTTATCTCGTAATTTTGCATTATGAGCACTTATTACTTTATCAACTATTTGGTTAAATAATTTCATAACTTCATCTTCTGTTAGGGTTCTTGTTGGATCCATAAATTGTAGTTTGAAGGCTAAAGATTTTTCATTTTCTAAAACATTTTCACCTGTATAAACATCAAATACGGAAATATTGGTAAGGAGTCTGCCACCGGCACGACGAATTGTTTGTATAACATCAGATGAGGTAATACTTTTATCCATTACAAAGGCCATATCTTTTTCCATTCCAGGATACTTTGGCGCTTCTTTATACTTTAAAGCTTTTACTTTACTCATAAGGGCATTCATAGATAGTTCAAAGACATAGACATCATCTTTTACTAGTTTTGGACTAACTTTTCCAATTACACCAATAACATTCTTATCAAGTAAAATATTAGCACTAACTCCAGGATGTAGGTCATTAATTTTATTAGCTTCAAAAGTATAACGATTTTCATAACCCATATAATCTAATAGATTTTCAACTATACCTTTTACTAAGTAAAAGTCAACTTTTACAGATTTATTCCAACTACTACTTAAATAATTACCAGAAAGTAATCCTGCTACTTTTACATCTTCTGTATAATTAATATCATATGTTTTACTTATTTCATAAAGCATAATATCATTAACTTTACGAGCTTTATTATAATTATAAACATTGAATAATGATGATAAAATACTAGTTCTTATTGCTGATTTATCAACACTCATTGGATTAGGTAAAAGTTTATTTTCTTTACCTTCATAATTAAACATATTAGTCATTTCTTGGGATACAAGGGTGTATGTTTTTACTTCATTTAGTCCAAGAGCTCTTAAACGTTTGGAAATCATTTTACGATATTTAACATCACCAAGATATTGTCCACGACGAACAGTGGTTATTGGAACTGTAGAAATAAGATTATGATAGCCATATAATCTACCAATTTCTTCAGCAATATCATTAACATTAGATTCAACATCTAATCTTCTATTTGGAATAGTTACAATAAACTTACCATCTTTAATTTCATAGGCAAAATCTAATCTACCTAGTTCAACTTTCATATCTTCTTCACTAATAGTAATTCCTAATAATTTATTAACTTCTTCAGGAACAAATTCTACTATTTTAGGAGTTTTGTCAATTTTATCATGTTTTATCATACCACTTAAAATTTCAGCACCAGCATATTTTTCTAGTAAATGGCAAGCTCTATTGATTGCGTCATTAGTATATTCATAATTTAGACCTTTTCCATATCTAATAGAGGCTTCACTTTTTAAATCAAGACTATTAGCAGTATAACGAATACTAGTCGCATCAAAGATAGCACTTTCTATTAGAATGTCCTTAGTATCTTCTAAAACTTCTGTATTAAGTCCTCCCATTACACCAGCTATGCACACTGGTTTTTCTCCATCTGTAATAACAATATCGCTTGATTTTAGAATACGATTTTTTCCATCTAAAGTTACTAATTCTTCTTTATCTTTAGCATTTCTAACAACAATTTTATCGCCTAATTTATCCTTATCAAAGAAATGAAGTGGTTGACCATATTCAAGCATAACGTAGTTAGAAATATCTACCACATTATTAATTGGACGCATTCCAGCAGCAACTAAACGTCTTTTTATAAATTCTGGACTTTCGCCAAGCTTTATATTTCGAACCATCTTGGCTAAATAATATGGACATTTTTCAGTTTCTACTTTTAAACTAAAATGTTTATCTATAGAATCTGATGTTTCATGATAACTAATATCAGGAAGTGTAACTTTTCTATTTAAGATTGAGGCTATTTCATAAGCAAAGCCAATATGGTAGTAGCAATCATTATTACGATGTTTATGAACATCTAGTTCATATAAAGTATCATCAAGGCCTAAGTATGTGATCGGATCTACTCCGACTGGAGCATCTTCTGGTAATTCATGAATTCCTTTGTTATAGTTTTCTTCATTTTTTTCTTCTAAACCAAGTTCAAATAAAGCACAAATCATTCCATTAGATTCAACGCCACGTATTTTACTCTTCTTAATTTCAAAGTTTCCTGGAAGAATAGCTCCTGGAAGACTAACAATAACCTTAATTCCAGTACGGACATTATGAGCTCCACAAACAATTTGCTGAACATTACCATCGCCAATTTCTACTTGACATATATGTAAATGATCACTACCAGGATGGTTAACACATTCTATAACTTTACCAATAACTAAATTATCAATATGATTAGTAATAACTTTTTCAATATTAATACCAGCCTTAGTAATTTTAACTGCTAATTCTTTTAAATCTTGATCACTTATATCAACATAATCTTTTACCCATTCTAAACTAATCATAATATTAGTCCTCCTTTCTATCGAAAGTTCTACTTTCTCTTAAATCTGTATTATAAAATACACGACAATCATTAATATTATACTTAAGCATAGCTAATCTTTCAGCGCCAAAACCAAAAGCAAAACCGCTCCATTTTTTAGGATCATAGCCACTCATTTTCAAAACATTAGGATGAACAATTCCGGCACCAGCAACGGTAATCCAGCCAGTTTTTTTACAAATATTGCAACCTTTACCATGACAATTAAAGCAACTAATATCAACTTCTACAGATGGCTCTGTGAATTGATAATAACTAGGTCTAAAACGTGTAACTATATAATCACCAAATAATTTTTTAACAATTACATCAATTGTACCTTTTAAATCAGATAAACTAATATCTTTATCAACAAGTAATCCTTCAATTTGCATAAATTGGTGGGAATGAGTAGCATCATCATCATCACGACGATAGGTCTTACCAGGACAAATCATTCTAATTGGAGTAACACCATTTCCTTCTAGCATAATTCTAACCTGCATTGGTGAAGTTTGACTACGAAGTAAGATTTCTTCTCCTTCCAAATAGAATGTATCTTGAGCATCTCTTGCTGGATGTCCCTTTGGAATATTTAGAAGTTCAAAGTTATATTTATCTTCTTCTATTTCTGGGCCGTCAACAACGTCATAGCCCATGGACATAAATACTTCTTCTACTTCTTCAATTAGCTTTTCCAAAATATTAGGAGCACCACAAACAATCTTAGTAGCTGGCAAGCTAATATCAATTGCCTCATCAAATAACTTTTTATTTAAGATTTCTTCTTCAAAATAATTTTTCTTTTCTTCATAGAAGTCATTAAATATACTCTTTAATTCATTTACTTTTTGTCCAAACTCTTTCTTTTCTTCTACTGGAATATTCTTAATTTCACTATTAAGTTCAGTAATAATTCCTTTTTTACCTAAATATTTTACTCTTAAATCATTTAAACTAGTTAAATCAGTAACTTTACTTTTATCTTCTTCAAGTAAGCTTTTAACTTCTTCTATCTTCATTTAAAACATCTCCTTTATTCTTCTTATACTTCCAATACTTTTGACTTTATTCTTATCAAAATTGTTTGTATTGTTTGGATTATAATACACTGCGTCTAGTCCAATTTTGTTAGCTCCATAAACGTCAGTTTCTAAGCTATCGCCAACAATTACGCATTGTTCAATTGGATACTCACTACAGGCCTGTAAATAACTTCTAGCAGTTGGCTTAATGGCCATTTCTCCCCCATAAATTCCATCAAAAAATTGGGCAAGTCCTGCTCTTTCTAGTCGCTTGAGTTGGGCTCCTAAAAACCAATTTGTAAGAACTACTAAACTTTTGTCTTCTTTTTTTAAGTACTCTAGCGTCTCATAAACACCATCAATAACAGTAGAATTAATCACTGCTAGTATTTCACACCAGCCACAAACTATATCTGGGGTAATTCTAAGGCCACTCGTGTCTCTTAAAAACCAGCTTAACTCATCAACATCATATCGTTCATGAGTTCTTTCATACTCTTCAAGAAATTTTGGAATATTATTAATAAAATAATCTTTTTTACTAGCTCTTTTTAAAGCCTCTTCAAAATATTTTTTTTCATATGAATAGTTGCCTTCTAAAAGTGTTCCATCCAAATCAAATATAATTCTTTTCTTTTCCATACGCACCACCCTAAAAAAAATAACTATAAATATAAGGACGAAAATTCGCGGTACCACCTTAATTCATAGTTATTACTATACACTTTAATCTTTTAACGCAAGATAAACGCTTACTATTAATAAGAACTCCCGAAGCGAATTCATAAACTATTTATACTTGTTTTCACCAACCACAAGTTCTCTATAATAAAATCATTTACTACTACTCTTCAATCAACATCGATATGCATTGTATTATATCATAAAATCAATAAAATGTAACAAATATTTCAAATTAATATAATTTGTTTACTAAACTGTAAGTAATTCTTGTTCTTTTTCTTTAAGTTTTGCCTCGACTTTCTTATTATAATTATTGACAATATCCTGAACATCTTTTTCAAATGCTTTCTGTTCATCTTCTGAACATTCCATTTTTTCGATGTTTTCTAATGTCTCTCGACGAATATTTCTAATTACAACTTTGGCATCTTCAGCTAAGGCTTTAACTTGTTTGACAAGTTCTTTTCTTCTATCTTCAGTAAGTTCTGGAATAACAATTCTAATTGTTTCTCCATCATTACCAGGATTATATCCTAGATTAGATGTAAGAATAGCTTTTTCTATTCCTTTTAAACAACCTTTATCAAAAGGTTTAATTAATAATTGTCGTGCTTCTGGTACAGAAATAGTTGCTAGCTGTTTTAATGGTGTCATACTACCATAATATTCAACCATTATACCATCTAAGCTAGATGGATTAGCACGACCTGCTCTAACTGTAGCAAATCGTTTTTCTAAAGATTCAATAGCCTTATCCATCTTTTCATTAAGTTCTAACATAATCATGTCACTATCCATTAAATTCATCTCTCCTTAACAAATATTATATTATAAATCAGTTATAAAATAAAGAAAAAAACTATTTATTGTGTTGTTTTTGTCTTATATTCTTCAATTAATCTTAAATATTCAACTTCTAAGTTTTCCTTAAATTTTTCTAAGTCATCATCAAATGTTTCCATTAATTGTAAGGCATCATCATTATAGCCAATAATTTCGCCATCCTTAACAAAATAAATAGCTGGCATATTAAGATAATTATCTTCAGTAGTTTCAGGCAAAAGATTATAGCCAAGTAAATCAACTAATGTATAATATTCATCAGTTAAATTATCCTTAATAACAGTAGGATTATAGTAATAAACTTCATTAATCTCATGAGTAGCTGCTAGCTTACTAAATAATTCAACTGCTTCTAGACAACATTCTTGATCAGAATTACCAAAAAAAATTATTCCTGTATCCTTTTCTAACAAAGTAAATACTTCCTCTATAGTTGCATATTTAAACATATTATCTTTTCCAATTGCATACTCTGCCGCAAATATTTCTGAGTCTGTCATTTGATTTGTTTTCTTTACTGAGCAACCTGTAATTAAAAATACACAAATTAATAATAAAAGTAATACCTTTTTCATAAATACCTCTTAACTGCATTACATAAAGATATAATCTTATCATCATTATAAATTTATTTTAATAATACTTCAAGTATTTTTTATTATTATAGTTAAATATGGAATATAATATCAAAGAAAAAGATTGCACCGCAATGTGCAATCAGAAAT
>CALVRD010000044.1 GCA_944358435.1 uncultured Bacilli bacterium
TATCACTTAAAAAACGGCAATAAATCTGATAAAGAAAAAGATCCATTAAAAAACGGACTTTAGTCTAAAAATTTACGCCCTAATTCAAGCTAAATTGAATCAGGGTTTTTATTAATCTTTTATATTAAACTCTTTCTACTTTAATATAAGCTTTTTCATCATTAAGTTCACATTCTTCGGTTAAACTAATATCTTTAATTAATTCATCTCCAAGTACTTCGCCCATTACATAGTCTTTATACATAGTAAGCATCTTATCTATAGCATCTGTACCATTATAATATACTTTAATATGATCAGTAATTACAAAGTCTGCATCTTTTCTAAGGCTTTGAACTTTACGAACAAATTCTCTTGCTAAACCTTCTAAAATTAATTCTTCAGTTAATTCAGTATCTAAAACTACACAGGTACGATTATTACTGCTTGATGCATAACCATCTTTTTGCTTTAGAGAAACAAGTACCGTTTCAGCAGTTAGAGTAAAGTCTTCTCCATCTAATTGAATAGTAAGTCCACCCTCATTAATCATAGAAATTTCTTTACTTGTAAGTTTGCTTAGTACTTCTTGTAACTGTTTAATCTTTGGTCCTAAAGTTTTACCAAGCACTTTAAAGTTTGGCTTAACAATATACTCTAAATATTCAGTCATATCATCTTTAAAGATAATATTTTTAACATTTAATTCTTCTTGTATTACTGGAAGTAAATTTCCAATAATTATCTGATCACTCTTTGGTAAAATCAAACTATTAATTGGTTGTCTAACTTTTATATTAACTTCTTCTCTAGCAAATCTACCTAAAGAACAAATATCTCTAACAAGATCCATTCTTTCTTCAACAGTTTCATCAATTAAATCTGTATTTTCTACTGGGAATGTTGATAGATGAACTGATTCTTCTCCGGTTAATTTACAATAAATTTCTTCAGTCATAAAAGGTGTAAGTGGTGCACATAATTTACATAGTGCTACTAAAACTTCATAAGTTGTTAAATAAACGGCCTTTTTACTTTCTGTAAGTTCACTATCCCAGAATCTTCGGCGATTACTTCTAATATACCAGTTAGATAAATCATCATTTAAAAATGGTACAATTAGTTTTGTTACTTTATTTAAATCAAATTCCTGATAAGCTAGGTTTACATCTCTAATTAATTTATTTAATTTAGATAATAACCATCTATCGATAAGTTCTCTATTTTCTACGGGAATGTTATATTCTCTTGGATCAACATTATCAGCATTAGCATACATTTCAAAGAATGAATAAGAATTTCTAAAAGTTGAAGTGAATTTAGAATATACTTCTTTAACTCCTTCTTCACTAAATCTAAGTGGTGTCCATACTGGTGAAACATATAACATATAGAATCTAATAGTATCAGCACCATACTTTTCCATTATTTGAATTGGATCAACAATATTGCCAGTTGATTTACTCATTTTCTTACCATAAGCATCAAGCATCATATCGTTAACTACAACATTTTTAAAGCTTGATTCTCCAGAAATAATTGTTGAGATAACTAATAATACATAGAACCAACCACGAGTTTGATCAACTCCTTCAGCAATAAAATCAGCTGGGAATTGTTCTTCAAATAGTTCTTTATTTTCAAATGGATAATGCCACTGGGCATAAGGCATAGAACCACTATCGAACCAAACATCCATGACGTCTTTAACACGGCTCATCTCTTTACCGCAGCAACTACATTTAATATGTAAATCATCAACATATGGGCGATGTAGTTCAATAGTTTTAACATCAACATCTTCAATTACTTTTTCTTGTAATTCAGTTAAAGAACCAATAACTTCTTTATGACCACATTCACAAGTCCAAATAGGCATTGGACAACCCCAGTATCTGTTTCTTGAAATTCCCCAGTCAACCATGTTATCTAACCAGTTAGCAAATCTCTTAGTTCCAATAAATTCTGGATGCCAATTAATTTTAGAGTTAGCTTCAATAATTTTATCTTTAACTGCTGTTGTTCTAACATACCAAGCTGGTTTAGCATAATAGATAAGCGGTGATTTACATCTCCAGCAATGTGGATAATCGTGGACTAATTTAATCTTCTTAAATAATTTATCATTTTCTTTTAAATACTTAATAATTTCAATTTCAAGTTCTGGATCAGTAACAAGTCTTCCTTCCCATGGACCACATGTGTAGCAACCATCTTTACCAACTGGATTAACAAAGGCCATACCATTGGCATTACAAACATTATTATCATCAGCACCATAGGCTGGAGCAATATGAACGATACCAGTACCATCTTCAGCTGTAACATAATCATCAGCTATTACCTCAAAGGCTTTTCCTTCTACTTCAACAAATGGCATTAATTGTTCATACTTAATTCCAACTAAGTCAGTACCTTTATAAGTTTCAAGTATTTTTACATCTTCTCCTAAAACTTTTTCACGTAAACTATCAGCTACAATAAACTTATATCCCATAGATTCAACTAATACATAATCAAGATTAGGATTAACACATAAGGCAATATTTGCCATTAAAGTCCAAGGAGTTGTAGTCCATACTAAGAAATAAACATCTTCATCTTTTTTCTTAAAAGGAACAATTACGGTATTAACAGAATCTTGTTGGTATCCTTGAGCTACTTCATTAGAAGATAATTCTGTACCACATCTAGGACAATAAGGTAGAACTTTATTACCATGATAAATCAAACCTTTCTTATCCATTTCCTTAATAATCCACCATTCACTTTCGATATATTCATTATCACAAGTGACATATGGATGTTCACAATCGATAAATTGACCCATCATATCAGTAACTTTTTTTACTTCATCGATATTAGTTGCTGTTTCACTATTACATTCACGACAAAAGTTTTCAATTCCATACTTTTCAATATCAGATTTGCTCTTAAAGCCAAGCTTTTTTTCAACATTAACTTCAACTGGTAATCCATGAGTATCAAGGCCAATTTTTCTTAAAACTTTATAGCCTTGCATAGTTTTATACTTGCAAAAAGCATCTTTGATAGTTTTAGCAAATACATGGTGAATTCCTGGCTTAGCATTAGCATAAATTGGGCCATCATAGAAAACCCATTTACTACCATCTTTTCTTGTTTCAATAGATCTTTTTAAAATATCTGTTTTTTTCCATTCTTTAGATATTTTGCTTTCAACTTCATTGATACTTCTATTATCTAATTTTTCAAACTTCATAAAAATCTTCCTTTCTTCAAAAAAAGAGTCCTCCGTCCAATAAGGACGAAGAACTCGTGGTACCACCTTAATTCATAGAAAAAATTCTATCTTAATTACTATAACGCGTTACCGTATTTATCTTATCCACAAATAGCACTTGAAAGTGATCCAAATATTAACTTCAAACTTGTTTCCACCAACCACAAGATCTCTATATATTCATTAATATTACGTCTTTCGCACTTGCTTTCATGAATAAATATAGCATAAATGTAAACTGATGACAACACTTTTTTGTTCATTTATTATAAATTGAAAAGTATATGTAATAATTACTAGTCTGTCTTCTTAGCATATTGTTTTATTTTTTCTTCTACTTTGTTGCTAATAACTAAATCACCAGATAATGTAGCTCTAATAACTAAACTATATAGTTTGGCTTCATGAGGAAGATGCATATTATCAATAAAGTCTAAGGCGTTCTGTTTTTCTTCTTTTGTTACTTCGTGAAGCTCGCCATTTATCATAATTATATATTTTTCTTCTAAAAGGTTTTGAGGATAATACTTAACTAAGTTTTGATTACTTCTAACAAATTGTTTTACATCTTTATTATATCCAAATTCACCAGTTGCTATTTTATTAAATTGTTCAACCGACATATCAGTTTTTAATCTATAGTCTAGGTAAGTAAATGGTCTAATCGTTCCATCACTTTTTGTAACTCCATGAACCAATTCATATAAAATGTCTTTAATACATTCTCCACCAGAACCATTTCTTCCGGCTTTTAAACCAGCTACTTTAGATTCAACTGCTTCCAATAATTTAGGATTTGATATTCTATTTCTAATTTGACTAAACTTACACTGAGAAATATTTTGACTAATACAAAATTCACTTATTGAATATGCACTTTTATCTTCTAAAAATTTTGTAATTATATCTAATTCTAGAGCAGTTCTATCATCTATACTATCAGTTGGATCACTATTTTTATTAGTACAATTATCAGAATTGTTTTTTTCTTTTTAGTTTTTTCTTTCTTTTTACCAGTTGCTGGTTCTAAATTAATATCTGGAGTAATTTTACCTGTTAAAGCTCTAATACTTTCTTGACCTGTACTACTATGCTCTTTAGCAATACCAATTTCTGATTCATATTCTGATAATATTTGACTAAAGGCATCTACTTTAGTAAATTCAGATAACTTATCACTAACTAAATATTCATTATATGCTTTAAGTAACACATTTCTTTTTTCAAATGGAGTTTTTCTTAATTCTTGATAAAAATCAGCTTGTAATTGTCTAAGAGTTCTTTCTTGAACTCTTTTGGAATAATCCCAGCTAAAGGGGCAATACTGATCAAACCAGTTTTTAAAATCTAGAAACATTTCTAAGTCTTCTTGAGGAATATTTTTTCGTATAAAATAATCAATTGTAAATTCTAAAGAAAAGTTCTGTTCATTCAATAATTCATAATATTTTTCATATGTATTTAATTTTTTCTTATAAACTTCACTACTATTTTGTTCTGCATGACTTTTAATTTTTTTAGAATAAATATAGTTATTATAAGCCTTGCTTCCAAATAAGGCATCAAAGCCAATTAAATTATTTTGATTAATAATCAGATCGTAGATATCACTTGTTAATAAAGAGTTATCTGTAGAAATTAAACTTCCAAAATTAGCAGTTGGATGTTTTGAATTATAATATTCTATAAAGTCATTTGGAAAAAAAGCATATCTTGTTTTTCTATATTCTCTAAATTCATCTTGAACTTGTTGTTCTAACTGATTATATTCAGCAAATAAACCATTTCTTATTAAATATCTATTTCGATAAGAAATTAATAAATTATCTAACTGTCTAATATCTAAATATTCGCCTGATTCTTCATATTCGTTCACAAAAGCTATAATATCATCTCTAGTTAATTCTAAATCATCAAAACTATTATAAAAGTCTGAGTTAGGATAAGGTCTATAAGTAAAGGCTATCATCATAGCAATTTTTCTATTATCACCACTAACATTCTTTAGCTTTTCTTCTAACATTTTAAATTCTATAAATTTATTTTTTAATATTGGTACATCACTAATATCTAGAAAATAACTCATTAATTTTAATCCTGAGTCTTGGAAATAAAATTTACTATAATGGTACGTATCTCTAATTCCATTTCTATTTTTATAATACTCATTAAGTAGAGAATCACTTATTCCTTTAAACATAAGATAAGTAAAAAATTCATTTTCATAATAATTTAAATATTTATAATAATCTGATTCAGAATCTTTATTAATAAATTTATCATAATCTATATAATCTAAAAGTTCAATAACAGTTCTTGGATCAATATTAATGTTAGGTTTTGATAATGCACTGTCCATTGTTTCAATACTTTCAAAAGAAAATGGTACTTCTATTTTTTTTAGTTCTTTTTCACTAAATATTTCTTTTTTATCTTTACTAAGATGTATTTTCATACATAAATCATAAAGACTAATAACGTTATCTGGATTATGTTTTAATAAATAAACAAAAATTGGAATATAAGATAAATAGTTTTTCTTTTTCTTTGTAAATGGTGAATAGCCATTATTAAGAAAAAGTGATAATGAATTTAATAAGTCATTGGAATCTTTAAAAAAAAATTAGGTTTTCCACAAAAAAAAGAATTAAGTTTTTCTAAATTATAATCACTTAAAAAGCTTGTTTTAATTTCTGGATGTATTGTTGAAACTATTTCATTTATAAAATATTTGTCTAATTCATTAAATTCTTCCTCAAAAACTTTAACTAACTCTTGTTTAATATTGCTCATAAAAATTACCTCTCATAGTGCCGATTATTTTAACATAGGTAATTTTAAAAGTCAAAAAAAGAACCCTAAGGTTCTAATTGTAGGACTTCTATTTCATCGACAACAGTTAATTGTTGCTCAACAATAAGGCGGAGCTTCTTTTTAAATATTTCCATGTTTTTTTCTAAAAGATTAGCACTCTGCTCTATTCTATCTGCTCTTAATAGAGCTTCATTAACTATTCTGCTAGCATTTTCTTTAGCTTCTGTAATAATTACTTCTGATTCATCTTTAGCCAGTTTTTTTATTTCTTCACTAGTTTTTTCTGCTCGCAGAATGGCTAATTTTAAATTATCTTCAATATTTCGATAATGTTTTAGTTCTTTTTTTAGTGCTATTATTTCGTCTTTTTGACTTTGACATCTGGAAACTATATCCTCAGTCTGGGTAATCACATCACTAATAAATTGATTTACCTCTTCACGATTATATCCATTAGATTCATAACTAAATTTTTCCATTATGATCACCCCAGAATAAGCTTACTTTTTAAAAGAATTCTTCCTCTTCTTCCTCTTTCTCCTTTTTATTTCTTGATGTTTTAACAGTACCGTTGTTAGTTTCATCACTTATCTTGCCTTCAACATTTACATTTTTAGGAGTACATAAGAAAATTCCGCCTCCTAATTTTTGTAAATCGCCACCAATAGCATAAATAGTACCATACAAGAAATCAACGATTCTCTTTGCTTGATCTGGTGTAACTCTTTTTAAGTTAACAACAACAGCAATGCGATTTTTTAAGTAATCAGCTATTTGCTGACTCTCAGAGAATGCTCTTGGTTCTAGGAGCATCATCTTACTACCAGCTACACCATTTGCTACATGGTACTCCTCTTTTGTAGTTGTATAATATTCTTCTTCAGGTGATGTTTCTGTATCATCATCATTTCCACCTAAAAAGTTTTTTAATTTATCTAAAGCCATAAATAATTAACCTCCATATAATAGTCTATATTACAAACAAATTTTATCACAAATATTATAAAAGAAAAAGACAAATTTAATCAAATATTAAGTTGCATTATTTACTTGGGTATTTGGTGTTGCTCCAAGGTTGATAAATCTACCAGAAGTTATGATATTTTGAGTTGATTGTTGTCTTGCCATTAACTCTGTTACATCAGACGTAGTGCTCGGTTTTACAGTAACTGGTTTAGTAATGTTTTGAGTATTTGTCACATACCAAACTGTACTAATATCAACATTGTTACTCATTGGTTTAGGATTTGGTAATTCTATATACATTGAAACAGGTACTTTGAAGGCATTTCCAAACGCTATACAATTTCCCGGTTTTAAATTTTTTAGTTGTTGAACTATTTCTATTGAAATATTAGGAACCATATTTTTAATATATTCCAAATCTTTAGGATGTAGAGTTCTAAGTATTATAAAATTAGTACATTGAGAAATACACGTATCTGATAGTTCACTAGGTCTTTGAGTTATTAATCCTAAGAAAATACCATATTTACGTCCTTCTTTAGTTATACGTTCAAATATATTGTATCCAAGTAAATCGACATCGCGATCCTTAATAACATATCTATGAGCCTCTTCAATAATTATATGAAAGGCTCTACTACCACGTGGATATGTAGTAGCTGCAACACTAAATAGCATTCTTGAGACAATCTTGGTAATGACTTTAGCCATTCGATCATCAACATAATTAATATTAAAATTTATAATTTGACATTTACTACCATCTGCTGCTCGCATTAAGCTTTCAACATATTCTCTCTTATTAATAGTTCTAGAGTAATTAAAATATTCTCGATAACTACTATTAACTAATGTATGTAATCTAACACTTAAAATATTAGCATAATCAAATACTTTATTACTCTTTAAAATTCCTTCATTAATTAAAGCAAAATCCATAGCCAATTCTAAATCAGCAAGTGTATAGAAAGGATTTAGTTCATCGGGACTAATAAAATCTTCATCATCAGATATGTAGCCTCTAATAAATTCAACTACAAGTTCCATTTCTTGCATTTTACCGGTCTTATCAATAAATAAACATTGTTTTAAATTTCTAACATAGCCAGGTTGAGCTATCTGACTTTCCAAATTTAACTCTGGTGTATTAAATTTAGTTAAGACAGCAGTAACTTGATCTCGAATCTTAGTAGAATCATCACCACTAAGTAATATATCTTGTAAAGCTCTAGCAATAATATCATTTTTCTTTTTTATAACAGAAGTAGAGGTTCCTGATAATATTGGGACAAGATTTAAAGTTTTTTCAATTATTGGTAATTGAGTAGGATTATTAGCATCGAGTAATAGAGCTAAATCATCAACATCTAATAACCATACTGGTATTCGTAGAATTTCTTCATCATTAGTATTTTCGGTATTTGTAGTATATGACTTATAATTAAGATTTGGATTTACTTTATGTAAATTTGAAAAGGCACTATTATATTCGCCGTAGGCGTCAAAGAAAAAGAAATTGGCATTAATTGGTAATCTTGAATTTAAAAATAACTTTTGTAAAATAGAAGCAACAGTACAGCTTTTACCAGAACCACTATTACCTAAAACAGAAAAATGATTACTAAAGAAATCATTAACGTCAACATTAATTCTATATCCGTCATAAACATTACTAATACCAAAATTAGTAGTATTAGAATCTATCGCTTGTTTTCCTAGCATAGACTCTAACTCTTCAATATCAATTAATCTTGGTATAGACTTAAAAGATGGTTTTTTCCCAGAACCAGGAATAAATTTCTTATCAAATAATTCTCCAACTATTACAGTGGTTATAATTTCTTGGTTAGCATTAACTATTTCTCCAACAATTTTTTTATCATTATCTTCAAAAACAACATGTAAACCTACTAAATTAGGTTGTTTATTTATGTCAATTGTTAAACCGATTAAAACTCGGTTATCAACAATTTCTAAGACTTTTCCTAACATTATAGCACCCTCTTTTATTCTATTCATAGTATATCAAATAAAGTTTCAAAAAAAAAGTCATTATTTATTTTTTTGCTTACAATTTTTAAATGATTTTAGTAATACAAAGGTATTTGAGCAACATAAAATTAAGCTGCTAAGTGTACCAGCATAACTACCATAGGCAAGATCATAGATAAACCAGATTAGATAAGACAAAATGCCACCAACTATAATAAGGTTTTTCTTACCTGTTAATGAAAAGCCATCAATCATTGAAGCAATAGATGGTAATACGGAAATTATGCCATTGAAATTTAAGACAGCTATTGATATGTATAGAGGAATCGAATAATAGAACAATTTTCGATCATTATCCGATTTATAATAAGAAAAGTCTCTAACCATTTCAAATAAAACAATATATAAACCAGACATAGCTCCTAAAAGATAATATTGTAATGCAAATAAAGCGCAAGAAATTACTTGAAATAATAAGACTTCATTTACTTTTTTTCGCCAATAACTAATTACTAAAAATAGCCACGCAATAAAACCAATAAGCTGTATTATAAAAAACTCCATTTATTCCCTCCGATTATTTACTAGAGTATATCAAATTAATTTTTTTTTTACAAGTATGTGGAGATTCCATACTAAATTTAAATTTATAATTTTTTATAATGCTACTTTATTAGTAGTTTCATACAGTATGAATATTTACCAAATTAATAAGTCATAATAAAAATACTTAAAAAATATTTAAGTATTTTT
>CALVRD010000045.1 GCA_944358435.1 uncultured Bacilli bacterium
TTTTTTCTTTTTACAACTTTAAAACGTGATATTATAGGATGCACTTACTATTTTAAAAGAATTACTATCTATTTATAATTTTTTTTAATATTTTTTTCAAGATGATTTATTATAGTTAGATGAACTATAATTGTTACATGAACTATTAAACATTTCATTCATATGCCTCTCATTTAATCGTCGTTATCTTTCTTGTATTATTCGTTTACGCTCTTTGATTTTCTTCTTTCTATTTATTGCTACAGTTTCTCTAAGTGCACCTAAAATTGCAACTGTCGCTGATCCTTTGATAATCCATTTATGATCACCAATAAAAATTCTAAATTTTTTATAATCTAGTTTATCAGAATTAGACTTTTCGACTTTATTGACTACAGCATTATTTTAATGGTAATCAGCACTATTCATAATAGGTGATTTTGTTTCTTCAGTTGGCTCAAGTTGTACTTCTTCCTCATATTCTTCATTTTTACTTTACTTTTTATGGGATATACAAAAATATTTGTACATCTAAATGAAGATTGTAAGCTAGTTGCGTTAGTTAAATGATTAATATTTTTAAAAATAGTGGAAAATTGTCAAATATTTGTGTTAGAATATTTATATACTAAGGATAGAGGTGATATGGTGACAGGACAATACTTAATTATTGGTTCAGCTATTGTTATTGCACTTGTTATTGTTATTATCATACTTCATTTTATTAGAAAATTTGAAATGAAATACTATCGAGATAAAATTAAAAGCTTAGAGGTACAGCGTAATATTATTGCTAGTACACCAGTATTGTTGGAATTATCAAAAGTAGAACCGATTATCAAAAATGATAAGATGGAAGAAAAATATAATAAGTGGCAGGATGATTTTATTAAACTTAAGGAAAATCGATTAACACTTATTGATGATATGCTAATTGATTTAGATATATATGTTGATAAGAGAGATTATAAGTCTTGTGGTTATCGAATGGCTAAAGTAGAAATGGAAATTTACAAAGTCAGGGAAGCTGCTGATCATTTGTTAGATGAAATAAAAGAAATTACTTTGAGTGAAGAAAAATATCGTTCAATTGTAACTAAATTAAAGACTAAGTATCGTGTTTTAAATACAGAGTTTCAAAATCATAAAGATTTATATGGAGAAATTCAAGATTCTATTTCATTACAACTTGAAAATATTGAAAGACGTTTTTTAGATTTTGAAAAGGTTATGGAAGATAATGATTATAATGAAGTTGTTCATATAGTTAAAGCTTTAGATACAATGATTGAACATATTGAAATAATTGTTAATGAAGTTCCTGATGTGTTAGTGTTGGCTAAAAAAGCTATTCCTAATAGAGTTTCAGAAATTAGAATGACTTATGATGAAATGAATAAGGCACAATTTCCGCTTGATTATTTAAATATTGATTATAATTTAGAAGAAATTGATAAAAATGTTGAAAATATTTTAGAAAAAGTAAATGTCTTAAATCTTGAAGGATGTATGTTTGATTTAAAGATTATGCTTGAGTATTTAGATTCGTTATTTATTGATTTTGAAAAAGAAAGATTATCACGTAAAGTTTATGAAGAAGTAGAAAGCGACTTTTCAAAGAAGATTGATAAGACTAATAAATTGGTAAAGGATATTTTTGAACAGTTAGATGATATTAAGAAAATGTATGATTTGCACGATGAAGATGTTGAGATAATTCATAATGTTAATAAAGATTTGGTTGTTATTAATGATGATTACAGAAAAGTACTTGCTAAAGTTGAGACTAAATCGTTTCCTTATTCAGTAGTTAATAAAGAAATTGAGGATTTAACATTAAGATTAAAGGATTTGGAAATTAGATTGGATAAGGCTCTAAAATCACTTGGTAATATGTATGACGATGAGGTAAGGGCAAGAGAACAGTTGGATGAAATTCAGTTATTTTTAAAGCAATGTAAAGTTAAGATGAGAAGTTATAAGTTACCTGTTATTACGGATAATTATTTTGTTCAGTTATCAGAAGCAAATGAGGCAATTTATGAAGTTATTAAGGAACTTGAAAAAAAGCCTATTGCAATTGCAACTTTAAATACTAGGGTTGATACCGCAAGAGATTTGGTATTAAAGCTTTATAATACAACTAATGAAATGATTAGAATGGCTCAGTGTGCTGAAATCGCTATAGTTTATGGAAATAGATACCGAGTTTATGATGAAGTTTGTGCAGGACTTGATGATGCTAAAAAGAAATTTTATGCCGGAGATTATAAAAAAGCTCTTGATATTTCAATTAAATCTATCGAAATAGTTGATAGTGAGATTTCAAATAAACTATTTGATAGCGAAGGATATTAAACAAGGCATTTTGCTTTGTTTTTTATATATACTTTTTTTTCTTTTTATGCTAGTATATTGCTGGTGGTGATTTATATGGATAGAGTGATATTAATTAAGTATGGAGAACTTAGTACTAAGAAGGGTAATCGTAATTTTTTTATAAATACTTTATATAATAATATTAAAAATAAATTAAATGAATATGAAGTTAAAATTAGCAAAGATCGAGCAAGAATGTATATTGAATTTAAAGATCAAGAATTAGATAAAATAAAAGGAAAAATTGATAAAATTTTTGGAATACATAAGTATCATATTGCTTATGTTGTAGATACTAATATTGATGATATTAAGTCTAAAGTTTTAGAAGTTATTAAAGATGTTGATTTTAAAACTTTTAAAGTTGATACTAAGAGAAGCTTTAAAGAATTTCCTTCTGATAGTTTAGAGACTAGTAGAATTATTGGAGGATATATTTTAAAAAATACTAATAATATTACTGTTGATGTCCATAATCCAGAATTACTTATTCAAATAGAAATTAGAGAAAAAAGAAGTTTTATTTATTTAAATGATTTTCAAGGAAGTGGTGGTTATCCGGTTGGAACACAACCTAAAGGTTTCTTGATGTTGTCAGGTGGAATAGATTCTCCAGTTGCAGGATATTTAGCAATGAAACGTGGAGTAAAGCTAGAAGCTGTTTATTTTGAAGCAATTCCACATACTAGTTTAGAGGCTAGAAATAAAGTTATTACTCTTACTAAGAAACTTGCTAGTTATACAGATAGTATTAATTTACATGTAGTTAATTTTACTCTAATTCAAGAGGCTATTTATAAGAATTGTCGTGGAGATTATTGTATTACTATTATGCGTAGAATGATGTATCGTATTATGGAAAGAATTGTTAAAGAACGTAATGGTTATGTAATAGTAAATGGTGAATCTATTGGACAGGTTGCTAGTCAGACACTTGTTAGTATGTCAGTTATTAATGAAGTTACAAATGTTCCTGTTATTAGACCTGTTGCTTGTTTAGATAAATTGGAAATAATTGATATTTCTAAAAAAATAGATACATATGAGACAAGTATTTTACCATATGAAGATTGTTGTACAGTGTTTGTACCAAAACATCCAGTAATTAATCCTAAGATAAGTATCGCTGAAAGCGAAGAAAATAGATTTGATTATCAAACTATGATTGATGATGCTGTTAAAAATTTAAATACAATAAAGATTACAGATACTTTAGAAAAAGAATTTTCTGAATTGTTATAAATTTCCAGTTAAATTTAGGTATTAAAAGTTAAAATTTTCACAACCTATTAGTGTATAGGAGGTGAAACAATGAATAACGCAAAGAATTCTTCTATGAAAATGAGAGTTCCTGGTGCTAAACAAGCTATTGAAAAGATGAAATATGAAATCGCTAATGAGTTTGGTGTTAATCTAGGTGCTGATGCAACTAGCCGCGCTAATGGTACAGTTGGTGGTGAAATTACAAGACGTTTAGTACAAAACGGATTAAATCAAGTAAGTGGAAGCTATAATACAACTAAATAAGTTTAGTATAGCTTAAAAGATAGGGGTTACCTATCTTTTTTTGGTGTTCAATTTTCTAAAATAATTTAATCTTTTAATATTTTTGGGCTTGTAGTATAATATTAATAGATTTTGGAAAAGAGGTATACTATGAAAATTTTATCTATCAATGCAGGAAGCAGTTCATTGAAATTTAGTTTATTTAATATGGATTATGAGACTGTTATTGCTAGTGGACAATTTGAAAGAATTGGAATAGATGGTAGTTCTTATACTATTAAGTTTAATTCAGAAAAAATTACGCAAGAGGTTGAATTGCCTACTCATTTAGAGGCTGTTAATATTCTACTTGAAAAATTAGTTAGTTTAGATATAATTAAATCTTTATATGAAATACATGGTGTTGGTCATAGGATTGTTCAAGGAAAAGATATTTTTAAGGAATCAGTTGTTGTTAATGATGCGGTTATGGAAAAGTTAGAGACTATTAAGTCTTTTGCTCCATTGCATAATCCAGCTAATATGTTAGGAATAGAAGCATTTAGAAAAGCTTTACCTGATGCTGTACAAGTTGCAGTATTTGATACTGCTTTTCATCAAACTATGGATGAGGTGGCTTATTTATATCCTGTTCCATATAAATGGTATAAAGAATATGGTGTAAGAAAATATGGTGCTCATGGTACAAGTCATAGATATATTGCTTCACAAGTTAAGAAAATACTTGGAACTTCAGAATATCGTTTGATTAGTTGCCATGTTGGTAATGGTGGCTCAATTTCTGCAATTAAGGATGGTAAATGTGTTGATACTTCAATGGGATTTACTCCGCTTGCTGGTATAATGATGGGTACTCGTTCTGGAGATATTGATTCATCTATTATTCCTTATGTTATGGAACAAGAAGGAAAGAATGCTAGTGAAGTTATTGATGATTTAAATAGAAAAAGTGGTTTATTAGGACTTAGTAAATGTAGTAGTGATATGAGAGACGTACTTGCTAAGTGTAGTGAAAATGATGAGCGTAGTATTGTTGCTAAAAATAAATATGTTCGTCGTATTGTTGATTATATTGCAGAATATTATGTTTTACTAGGTGGAGCTGATGTATTAGTCTTTACTGCTGGTGTTGGTGAAAATAATAGTTTAATACGAAAAGAAGTAGTTGAAAAACTTGAATGTTTAGGTATTAGGATTGATGATATTCTTAATAATTCTTGTAGTGGAGACATTTGTAAAATTAGTAGTGATGATTCAAAAGTTTTAGTTTATGTTATTCCTACTAATGAGGAGTTAATGATTGCAAGAGATACGCTTAATTTAATAAATAGATAGGAAATGAGAAATGTATAAGAAAATTTTTAGGGAAATTAAAAAGTATGATACGATTGTAATTGCAAGACACGTTGGGGTTGATCCAGATGCAATGGCTAGTCAAATTGCGTTACGTGATTCAATTAAACTTACGTTTCCAGAGAAAAAGGTTTATGCAGTTGGAACTGGTAGTGCTAAGTTTACTTTTTTAGGAAAGTTAGATAAAGTTGAAAAATTTAATAATGCTTTACTTATTATTACTGATACACCTGATAAGAAAAGAGTTGATTCTGTTGATGTTTCACAATTTGCCTATTCTATTAAAATAGATCATCATCCTTTTATTGAAGAATATTGTGATTTAGAATTAATAGAAGATACAGCTTCTTCTGCTTGTGAAGTTATAATGAGATTAATTCTTAATACTAAATTAGAATGTAATAGAGAGATTGCTCAAGTACTTTTTATGGGATTAGTTTCTGATTCTAATCGATTCTTATTTAATTCTTGTACGGCAGAAACTTTTGCTTTAGTTTCGCAATTTTTAAGCGATTATAAGTTTGATGTTGCACCTTTGTATCAGCAACTATATGCTAGACCACTTAATGAGGTTAGATTGGAAGGTTATATTTCATTAAATATGGTTGTAACTGAAAATTCACTTGGTTATATTAAAATAACTGATGAAATTATTAATCAGTTTGAAGTAGATAGTGCAGCGGCTGGTAATATGGTTAATAATTTTAATTTTATAAAAGAAGTTTTAGTTTGGGCAACAATTACAGAAGATGTTAAAAATGATCAAATTAGGGTATGTATTCGTTCAAGAGGACCGGAAATTAATCAAATAGCTGAGAAATATCATGGTGGTGGTCATAAACAAGCTTCGGGTGTTAAGTTAAAATCATTTGATGAAGCGATGCAATTGATGAATGATTTAGATATGTTTTTAAAAGAGTATAAACAAGGTTTAGAGGAGGAGAATAATAATGATAATTAAGGAAGCAAAATTAGATATTATTGCGACTAGGGTAAGTCAATATCCCGATGATAATAAACCGGAATTTTTATTAGTAGGGCGAAGCAATGTTGGTAAGAGTAGTTTTATTAATTCAGTTTTATCTCGCAAAAATTTAGCCCATACTTCTGCTAAGCCTGGTAAGACGCAAACGCTTAATTTTTATGGAGTTAATGATAGTTTCTACTTAATTGATGTTCCTGGTTATGGTTATGCTGCTACAGATAAAAAGACACAGGCTAAATTTGGAATGATGATAGAGGAATACTTAGAAAAACGAGATAATTTAAAAAGAGTTTTTATGTTAATAGACTTTAGAATTAAACCAACAGAAGATGACTTATTAATGTATAATTTTTTAAAATATTATAATTTACCCGTTACAATTATTGCGACTAAAGCAGATAAAGTTGGGGGAAGTAGGAAACAACATAATTTAAAAGTAATCTTAGATACTTTAGATTTAGTAGTTGGTGATGATTTGGTAGTATTTTCTAGTGTTACTAAATTAGGAGTAAAAGAAGTACTTAAAAAGATGGAAGACTTAGTAGGAGAAGAAACTATTTAAGTCTTTTTTCATATATTATATTAGGTGAATATATGAGAATTGAAGTTATTTCTGATGAAGAGTTTTTTATTTTTGCTAATAGTTTATATGCTAAAATAAATAATTATGATGATAAAGATGAAATAGTTCAAGCTGTTAGGGAGATTATCTCAAAAGTTAGAGTAAGACTTAAATTAAGAGGATTTTATAAGATTAAAGTTTTTATTAATTCCAAGGTTGGATTATTTATTGAAGGAATTAGATTAGAGAGTTTGGATAGAGGTAATGTTGTTGATTTAAGAGTAGTTGTTTATTTTGATGAAGATATTTATTTTAAGACGGATGATTATTTTATAATTAAGGATATTCCTGGAATAAGATATTATGATGGTAGTTATTATTGTTTAGTTAATAATATTTTGGATTTAAATAAAGTTATTGAATACGGGGAATTTGTATATGGAAATTATCTTTTTGAAATGCTTGAAAATAGTGTTTCAGTTTAATTAAAAAGAATCCTGTTTTGGATTCTTAAATTACAATGGCTATCATATTGTTAGAGCCTTTATTTACTACTTTTGAGAGAGTAGTTTGAAGTTTGAATCTAATGTTATCAGGCATTAGATTTATTTTTGATTGAATTCCTTCTTGGACTATTGAGTCTAGACTTCTACCAAAAATTTCACTTTTCCAAATTTCATTGGGATTTTTGTCATGATCTTTCATAATATAATCAATTAATTCTTTGCTTTGAACTTCGCTACCAATGATTGGTTCAAAGGTTGATTCAACATCGACTCTTATCATATGAATAGATGGAGCTACTGCTTTTAGTTTTACACCGTATCTTGGTCCTTGTTTGACAATTTCTGGTTTATCTAATTTCATATCTTCAATGGATGGTGTTGCTACTCCATAGCCGGTTTGTTTAACCATTTTAAGGGCATATTTAATTTGATCATATTCTTTTTTAGCAGTATTAAATTCTTGAAAGAGAGCAAGTAAATCAGCTTTGTTTTTGACATCTATTTTGATAATATCTGTTAATGTTTTATTGTAAAGGTCTGCTGGGGCAGTTAATGAGACAGTAATAATTCCAGTTGCTGGATCAACATTTGATAAATAACTTTTTTCAATCATGTCATTTGATAAGAAATGACTAATGATATTATCAATATCTCTTAATTTATCAATTTCAATGACACTTTCTTTGATTGATTCAATGTAACTTTTTTTGACTGGATGATCGGGATTTAAAATTGCAATCCACTCTGGCATATTAACTTTTACTTCAAGAACTGGGAATTCATATAGAGCTTCTTTTAAAATATTGTACATATCCTTTTCGTTCATAGCTTCAATGCTTAATGGCATAACTGGGACGTTATATTCTTCTTTTAGTTTTTCAGCCAAACGTTCTGTTTCTGGTAGGGTTGGGTGAGTAGAATTTAATATTACTATGAAAGGTTTTCCAATACTTTTTAATTCTTCAATTACTCTTGTTTCGGCTTCTATATAATCATTACGATCAAATTCGCCGATAGATCCATCGGTAGTAACTACAATTCCAATAGTTGAATGGTCTTTAATTACTTTTTCGGTACCAATTTCAGCTGCTTCGATGAAAGGTATTTCTTCATTATACCAAGGCGTTTTAACCATTCTAGGACCATTTTCATCGGTGGCACCATTTGCTTTATCAATCATGTAACCAACGCAGTCTATTAATCTAATATTACAACTGAAATCTTCTATTTTTATATTTGCAGCATTATTAGGAACAAATTTTGGTTCTGTTGTCATTATAGTTTTACCAGCAGCACTTTGGGGAATTTCATCTAAGGCTCTTTTACGTTCATATTCATTTTCTATATTTGGTACAATTAGAGTTTCAACCATTCTTTTAATGAATGTTGATTTACCAGTTCTAACAGCCCCGACTACACCAAGATAAATATCGCCACCGCTTCTTTTAGCAATATTTTTAATTATTTCTTGTTTATCCATATACATTCTCCTTATACAGTAATATGTATGTCTATTAATAATAAAAAAGAACAAGAAGTTCTTTGATTAAAACATTGAATCAATATTTTTAGGAACATTATCTTTTAAAATAGTATTAACTATTTTATCTTCTTTTTCTTTTGTTACTTCTTTTCCGGTAATGTTTCCTATTTCTTTAACTAAGTCCCTTATTGTTTTTTCATTTTTCATATCAGAATTTTGTAATTTTTGGGCAAGAGACATAATTGTTTCTTTATCGACATTGGTTTTATTTTCTACTTTTTTAAAAAAGCTATCTCCAAACATAAAAAACCTCCTACATAATTATATGTAGAAGGATGTTGTTTATTGTCTATTTTTGGCTATATCGTTACATTTTTTATAAAAACTATCAGAGTTTATAAGTCTGTTTTTATATCTTTGTTGAAGCATTGCGACTGATTTATCGGCCATATCTTGGGTGTTTGTTGGATCTGTATGAGCAAATGTTGATATTTCTTTTGTCAATAGGTTGTTGTCAGCTGATATATTTCCTTGATTGCTATGTAATCTATTGGTAATATTTGGTTCATTATTATTTTTAAATCCTTTAAAGTTATTTCCTGTATTATTAAAATTATTATCTATTATCATATTATTAATCCTCATCAGTTTTAT
>CALVRD010000046.1 GCA_944358435.1 uncultured Bacilli bacterium
TAACTATATATATATGAGTAAAGAATTGTATGAGAAAACATTTAAAGAAAAAATTACCTACAACTTAATAGCTTCAAAGAATAAGTCAAATCAAAATAAAATTGCTACTAAATTATTGGAGTCTGGAAATATACTAACTGTTAACTTTTCAGATGATTTATTAGAGTCTGCAAATGATATGGTTAAAGGTTTAGATGAAATAGTTGTTTTACTAGTAGTAATTTCTTCTGTATTAGCTTTTACTGTTCTATATAATTTAACAAGTATTAATATTAGTGAAAGAACTCGAGAAATTGCCACCTTAAAAGTACTAGGCTTTAGAGATTTAGAATCGAATGCTTATATTTATAGGGAAACATTAATTACTGTTGTCATAGGAATTTGCATAGGGTTACTTATTACACCACCATTACATGATATAGTTATGGATTTGCTTGAAGTTGATACGCTAGTTTTCTTACGAAAAATAAAACCAATAAGTTATCTTATAGGATGCCTTTTAACCTTTATATTTGCCCTTATTATGCAATGGATAACTTATTTTAAATTAAAAAAAATTAATATGATTGAATCCTTAAAATCAGTAGAATAGACAGATTAATGATCTGTTTTTTCTTTTGTATGGTATACTTATTTATAGATAATTAATATATAATTATTAATTAAATGTATTTTAACTTGATAGAGGTTGTGAAATATACTATGAATAATAAGAAAAGAATATATATTGTTTTAACTTATACAGGGACTATGCTAGGAAGATTAATTAAATATTATACAAGAACTGAATATAGTCATGTATCTATTGCTTTAGATAAAGATTTATATAGAATGTATAGTTTTGGTAGATTAAATCCTTATAATCCTTTCATAGGGGGCTTTGTTCATGAAGGCATTGATATAGGAACCTTTAAAAGATTTAAAAATACAAAAGCCTTAATTTATTCTTTAGAAATTAGTGATGTACAATATCGAAAATTAAGAAGTACCATAAAGAAAATGGAAAGAAAAAAATATATTTATAAATTTAATATTATAGGTTTATTTGCTTGTGGTTTAAATATAAGAATTAGAAAAGATAATTATTTTTATTGTGCCGAATTTGTTAAATATTTATTAGAGCAAGCTAATTTTAACTTATCATTACCAGAAATAGTAAAGCCTAATGATTTTAGAGACATTGAAAATTTAAGATTAGAATATTGTGGATTGCTACAAAAGTATAGAGCATTTAATAATTAGTTAATTACTATAATGTAATAGTATAAAAAAATTTATATTGGAAGTTTGATAAAATGAAAAAAGTAATGGAAAATTTATTAATAATAATTTGTGTTCACATAGTTATTGCTTCATGGTGGGTAATTCACTATTTTGGTGAAGTAAATGGTGATGAAATGCTTTTTCATCTACTTGTTCCTTTAAATGGAGTTAATAGTGATTGCTTTTTAAACTATTTCTTACTAGCGATTATACCTACAATTATAATTGTAGTCTTATTAAAGATTCTTTTAAAAAAAATAATTAAGCTAAAGAAAAAGAAACTTTTTTACGTAGGACTAACTATAGTTTCTTTATCTTTTATGTTTTTTGAATTAAATCTAGATTCATATATAGATGATCAAATAAAACAATCAAATTTTATTAAAGAAAATTATATAGAAACAAAAAATGTTAAATTGAAGTTTCCCGATACTAAAAGAAATTTAATATTTATATTTTTAGAGTCAACTGAAGTTACTTATTCTTCTAAAGATGATGGAGGAATAAGAAAAGAAAGCCTAATTCCTAATTTGACAAAAGTAGCTAAAGAAAATATAAGTTTTTCTAATAGTAGAAAAATGGGAGGAGCTTTAGGTTTAAATGGTAGTTCCTGGACAGTAGCTTCAATGGTATCTCATACAAGTGGACTTCCTTTAAAAATTAATTTTAGTAGTAATGGAATTATAGATTTTGAAAATTTTATGCCTAATGTTACAACAATAGGAGATATCTTAGAAGAAAATGGTTATGAAAATTACTTGATTGCCGGCTCTGATACTAATTATGGTGCTCGAAAAGTTTATTTTCAAGAACATGGAGATTATAATATTTATGATGTTAATTCAGCCTTAAATGATAAGAAAATAAAGGAAAAAGTTTGGTGGGGCTTTGATGATGATAAACTATTTAGTATTGCTAAAGAGCAACTATTAGAAATATCACAAAAAGAAGAACCATTTAATTATACAATGCTTACTGTTGATACTCATTTTGAAGATGGCTATTTAGCCAATACATGTGAAACTAAATTTAATGATTACTATGCAGATGTTATTTATTGTTCAGATAAAAGAATTTCTAATTTTCTAGACTGGTTAAAAGAACAAGACTTTTATAAAAACACAACAGTAGTACTAGTTGGAGATCACAAAAGTATGGATACAGACTTCTTTAACAATGTTCCAAGAAACTATATGAGAACTAATTACAATGCCTTTATTAATTCAGTATCTACTACTGATAATTTATATAATAGGCAGTTTACTGCACTTGACTTATTCCCAACAACCCTAGCTAGCCTAGGTGTTGAAATTGAAAATAATAAACTAGCTCTTGGAGTAAATTTATTTTCTGAAGAAAAAACTCTTGTTGAAGAATATGGCTATAATTATGTGTTTAACGAGTTAAATAAAAGATCAACATTTTATAATAATAACTTTTTAGCCTATAAATAAGTTATAAAGAATAAAAAATATTAGTAATTAATATTATATATATAGATAGATATAAAAATTTATCTCTAATAAAACTTAGGAATATATTTCTTAAGTTTTTTCAAAACGAAAGGATTATATATGGGATTTATTTTAATTATTATCGGTATAATATTATTAGTAAAATGTGCTGATTTATTTGTAGATGGCTGTTCGAATGTTGCCAAAGCTTTAGGAATACCATCTTTTATAATTGGCTTAACAATTGTTGCATTTGGTACTAGTGTTCCAGAACTAGCTGTTAGTACAACAGCATCTTTTAAAGGAATTAATGATATTTCGTTAGGAAATGTAGTTGGTTCTAATATCTGCAATTTACTGTTAGTGTTAGGAGTAAGCGGTTTAGGAGGCTGTCTAACAACAAAGAAAAAGTTTCTTACAAGAGACTTTATATATGCCATATTTTCAAGTGTAGTGTTGTTTATTATGAGCTTTAGTTTCTTTACAAATGGAGGAAAAAGAGGAGTAATTAATAAAACTGATGGCTTAATTTTATTATGTTTTCTAGGTATTTACTTATATGCATTAATAATTGATGCTATAAAAACAGCTAAAATAAAAGAAAAAAGAACTAAGTTTAAAATTAAAGACTTACTATATATATTTCTTGGACTTATTGGAATTATAATGGGTGGAAAACTAGTTGTTAATAGTGCAGTTTATATAGCTGAAACTTTAAATATTAGCCAGAATATTATTGCCTTAACTATTATTGCGATTGGTACATCATTACCAGAATTAGTTACATCAGTTGTTGCTGCTAAAAAGAATGAGGCGGATATTGCAATTGGCAATGTCGTTGGCTCAAATATTTTTAACGTCTTCTTTATATTAGGACTATCTAGTTCAATTAGTCCAATTTATTTTGGAGTAGATTCATTCCAAGATATTATAATCATGCTAGTTGCTAGTATTGAAGTATATTTATTAACATTAATAAATTCCAGTATTGGCCACAAGAAAAGTATAATTTTATTAATTTCTTATGCTATGTACTTAACATATATTTTTATGAGATAATTAACTTTATATAATTTTAGAATATGAAGAAAATAAAAAATAAAAGCAATTTTTCTTAGGAAACTCTAAGAATTAGTATAATTATAGTTTTAGGAATAAAGCCTATATCGAACAAAAATTCTTGCTATTTTTCTCTAAATGTGCTATAATTAGCGCAGTAATGAGATGGGGGAATTTATATGAATATAAATAATATGGAACTAGCGGATAAAGTATCACAATTTGTGAAGATGAGATTATTAGACAATCAATCATTTATTAGAGAAAATGATATAGATAGTATTAGTGCTGAAGAAGCTCTTGGGGAATTTGAAAGAATAAAATCACTTGGAATTAACAGTGATTATCAAATAGAATATACTAGGAATTATGAAAAATTACGTCATAGATGTTCAGGAACTATTAGTTTTACAAGCGAAGAAATTAAAGAAATTACTGAAACATTAAAAGATGCTATTGAAACATGTGGTCTTTCTGCACATTCATTTTATTGGGATGTAATTGCTTTTTCAGTTGATAGGCTAGAAAAATTTATTAACTCTAAGTTTGGCACATTAAAAACATCAGAAATTACAAATCCTGAATATAATAGGTTATTAAGAATGAAAAGATGTTTACAGTTGACACAAGCACCTTCATATTATAAACCATATTCAGCAATAATTTCTTGTGTTCATCCTCAACATATTGTTAGCATTGTTACAGATGAAGATGGTGTTGTTTATCAAGTAGATAGTACAGGAAATGCCTTGGTTGATAGAGTATCAGAGGTTTATGAAGATCATAAACTAATAATTGCAAAAGATACTGATGATGTAGATAAAGCGGTAAACGTTGCGACTGATTGGTGGGTAAAAGCCTTAACTGATCCGACTTTTGCGATTAGATATGATATACAAGCAAGCTATATTAGTTTGGTTATGGCAATTTGTCATAATATGTTTGGTGATCGTTTGTCTCCTAATACAATCGAAAGACTTAGAGAAAGTCTTGAAAAACAAATTAGAATCGGCATAGAAAAAGAAGGAAACTTTGTCATTAAAACCGGCCAAGAATTTGACCCAACACTAAAAAAAGCTATGAATGATGCTCAAATTAATGATCTTGATTTTCCATTAAGAACTTCAATGAATATTAGTCCAGAAAGAGTTTTCTTAGTTATTGGTGGAAATAAAGATGATAAAGTAGTACTATACAATGCTAAAAAAGAAACTAAGGCTCCTCAAAAAAAACTAGGCACAATGAAGAACGGTGAATAATTATCGTTCTTTTTTTTGAAAGAAAATTATATTATTTTCCATATTTTATTTATTTCCTATAATGTAAATTCTATTAATTAAATTAAATATAGTTTGTTATTTTTAAAAGTATGGTGTAATATAGGTGTTGAAGAGGAGTGATTCTTTTGGATATTGAAAGAGAAGAAAGTGAAATAAATGAGAACCGAATAATTGATCAGATACGTTGCTTAGGTATTGACATGATTGATGCTGCTGGTAGTGGTCATCCTGGGATTGTCTTAGGAGCAGCCCCAATTTTGTATACGCTATATGCCCATCATTTAAGGTTTGACCCAGCCAATCCGAAATATTTTAATCGTGATAGATTTGTATTGTCAGCAGGACATGGTTCAGCTTTATTATATTCAGTTTTACATTTAGCTGGTTTTGCCATTAGCCTTGATGATTTAAAAAAATTTAGACAGATTGATTCAATTACACCCGGACATCCAGAATATGGACTAACGCCAGGAGTAGATGCTACTACAGGACCATTAGGCCAAGGTTTAGCAATGGCAGTTGGCATGGCCATGGCTGAAGCAAATTTACGCAGTCGCTATAATACAGAAGAAAATAAAATTATAGATTACTATACTTATGTATTATGCAGTGACGGTGATTTAATGGAAGGAATTAGTTATGAAGCTGCATCCTTAGCTGGAAATTTAAAACTAAATAAGTTAATAGTTTTATACGATTCAAATAAAATTAGTCTTGATGGCGAAACATCTTTATCTTTTACAGATAATGTTTCCATGCGATTTATTTCCCTTGGATTTAATGTAATTACTGTTAGCAACGGAGATAATTATGCAGCCATTTCAAAGGCCATAGAAGAAGCTAAAACTAGTACTGATAGACCAACTTTAATAGAAATTAATACAGTTATTGGTAAACATTCAGCCCTTGAAGGAACTAATGCTGTTCATGGAACGCCACTTACAAAAGAAGATATCTCTACTATTAAAGAAAAACTTGGCGTTCGTGATATTCCATTTACAATTTCACAAAATATTTGTGATGATTTTAGATACTTTATTAATAAGAGATGTACTGGTTTAAGTAAAACATTTGATGAAAATGTTGCAAAACTAAGTGACAAATCAAGAAAAGAAATTGAATATTTGACTAATGATGATAAGAGCATTCAAATTACAGAATTTATTTATGATCCCCCAACCGACAATATAGAATCTCCTCGAGACACATCGTCAAAAATTTTAAATTCTTTTGTTCTAAATAATCCTAACATTATTGGTGGTAGTGCCGATTTATTTGCTTCCAACAAAACATATATTAAAGATGGTGGAAACTTTAGTGCAACTAATTATTTAGGCAAAAATATTTACTTTGGAGTAAGAGAACATGCCATGGGCACTATTTTAAATGGTTTTGCTTTAACTGGATTTAGACCATATGGGTCTACCTTTCTAAGCTTTTGTGATTATATGCGACCATCTATTAGATTAGCAGCTATGATGAATTTACCAATTACTTATATTTTTACTCATGATTCAATTAGTGTTGGCGAAGATGGACCAACACACCAACCGGTAGAACAACTTATAAGTTTGCGGTCTATACCCAACCTTGATGTCTTTAGACCTGCTGATGCTAATGAGGTTATTGGTAGCTATTTAGCAATTATGGCTAAGAAAAGTGGCCCATCAGTAATTGCACTTTCTAGAAACAAATTACCAATTCTTGAAACTACTAAAGCAAAGGACGTTGAAAAAGGCGGTTATATTGTCTTTGACCCAGAAAGAAAAGCTAATGGTATAATTATTTCAACTGGCGAAGAAGTCCATCTAGCAATAGAAGTAGCAAATAGACTAAAAGTTAAAGGAATTGATATTAGAGTAGTTTCAATGCCTAACTTAAATAGATTTTTGAAACAAGATTCTGAATATATTGATCAAGTTTTACCAGTCGAAATTAGAAAAATTGTTGTCGAAACAGGATCATCGTTTTCTTGGAATAGTCTAATCTTCAACAAAAAATATATTATTACCCTAGATCAGTTTGGTGCTAGTGGCAAAAAAGAAGATGTTTATAAAAAATTTGGTTTTGATGTAGATAGCCTAGAAGAAAAAATAGAAAATTTATTAAAATAAAATTCGACTTAAATAGACTTTTACATTTGTTACCATAAAATTGGTGATAATATGAAAATCTATTTTATATTTGAAGTAAAAAAAGAATTTGTTAACTTATATTTAGATAATTCAAGAGTATTATTTAATATTTTAAGGAATATATATTATTTAGAAAAAGAAGAAGTAGAATTTGGTTATAGTTTATTTAAACAAATTACTAATCCAATTGATAAAACCAAAATTGATCGAGGAATATTCTTAAGATGTCATCGAGATATTCCATATTCTAAAAGAAGTAATATTCATTATATAAATAATTTATACCGTGATGAAGTTAGTCGTTTAATTGTAAAAAAAAGTTATATTAGATTAGAAATGGAACAATCTAAATCGTCATTTTTTGATATTTTAAGAGAATATTCAGATAATTATTTTGTATGTGATTTTAATAACTTTGACTTTTTCTTTTTAAACCACTGTAATTTAGATAAGATTAGTGTTTATAGTTCCTATAATAAAGTTCTTGTCTAATAATAATTAATTTAGTAAAATACTAGTAGAGGAGATGAAATAATGGGACATGATATATTAATGGTTCTAATTGGACTAATTATTGGTTTAGTTATTGGTTTTTTTGCAGCTAGACATTTTATGCAAAAATATTTAAAGAAAAATCCTCCTATTAATGAGGAAATGATAAAAACTTTAATGATGCAAATGGGAAGAAAACCTAATCAAAAACAAATTAATCAAATGATGAAAGCAATGGAAAAGTTTCAATAAAGGTAGTTTCAACTACTTTTATTTTTTGGTATAATTTTGGTGTGGTGATATTATGAAAGACTTTAAAGAAAAGTTATCTTTAGTACCAACTAAGCCTGGTAGTTATCAAATGAAAAATAAAGATGGAGTTATTATTTATGTTGGTAAAGCTAAAAACTTAAAGAATCGATTAAAGAGCTATTTTACTGGTAAAGTTACCGGCAAGACAAAGAAATTAGTTGAAGATATAGACGATTTTGAATATATAGTTACTTCTTCTGAGCTTGAATCTTTAATATTAGAAATTACGTTAATTAAGAAATATGATCCAAAGTATAATATTATGCTTACTGATGATAAGACTTATCCTTATATTGAATTAACTAAGGAGAAATATCCTCGACTTAGAGTAGTTAGAAACGTTAAGAGAAAGAGAAACTTAAATTATTTATATGGACCATATCCTAATGTAACAGCAGCCAGAAAAACGGTTAATATGCTGAATCGACTTTATCCACTTAGAAAATGTGAGCATTTAGGAAAAGATGTTTGCCTATATTACCATATTCATGAATGTCTTGGTTATTGTACTAAGAATGTAGATAAAACTAATATAGAAAAGATGACTAAAGAAATTGTCTCATTTTTAAAGGGCGATAGTAGTTTTATTACCCAAAAAATTAATAATGAGATGCTTAAAGCTAGTGAAAGTATGAATTACGAAAAGGCTTTAGAACTTAAAACAATGTTAGATGATATTGATGTGACTCTAAGAAAACAAAAGATTGATTTGAACGATAATTATAACTTTGATCTTATTAATTACTATTTAGATAAGAATTATTTATCAATTCAGTTATTCTTTGTTAGGGATGGTCTCTTAGTTGGACGTGATAAACAAATTTTAAGTAGTGATATTGATGCTTCAGAACAAGTTATTGAATATATTCTAAGATTTTATGAAAAAAGTGGAATTTTACCTAAAGAATTATTAGTACCAGATGATATTGATAGTAATTTACTTAGTGAATATTTAAACATTAAGGTTACTTCTCCTCAAAGAGGAAAACTAAAAAACTTATTGGATCTAGCTAAAGAAAATGCTAAAGAAGTTTTAAATGAGGAAGAAGAAACACTAAAGAAAAATGATGATTTAAGACTAGAAGCCATAGAAGAGTTAAAGGATTTACTTGGTACTGATAAAGTCTCAAGAATGGAAGCTTTTGATAATTCACATTTATTTGGCACATTTTATGTTGGCGGAATGGTTGTTTATGATGACTTTTTACCACTTAAGGATGAGTATCGTAAGTATAAA
>CALVRD010000047.1 GCA_944358435.1 uncultured Bacilli bacterium
TCAACATATAAATTTATTTTATCTTCATAAGTTAATTTAGACATATAAAAACCTCGTTTCTCATGTCCAAGAAACGGTGTTCATATCATTGCATGCCCTTATTTTTGTTTATTTCTAAGAAAATTCATGATATAATTTCTTTAGAATTGGATGTGATTTAATGATAAAATTTGATTTTGAAACATATATAAATAATTTTATTGATAAAAATAAAATACGTGAATTTATAGAAAAAAAAGAAATAATCTATGATAAATTTACTAAAAGTAATATGACTGGTTGGACTAAAGAGTTTAATAGAGCCCTAGTAGCTGATATCTTAGAGACAAGAGACTCAATCAGAGCTAATTCCCAATGCTTAGTTGTAATTGGAATAGGGGGATCATTTTTAGGAAGTTATGCCTTAAAAGAGATGTTTTCAAAGTACTTTAATGATAAGTCATTTGAAGTTATCTATGCTGGCACAAGCCTTTCTAGTAAATATTTATCTGAACTTATTGAATATTTAAGAGATAAAGATTTTACAGTTAATGTCATAAGTAAAAGTGGAACAACTATGGAAACTACCTTAACATATAATGCTATAAAAGAATTAATGCATACAAAATATAATAAAGAAGAAATGAAAGAACGCATTATTATAACCACCGATAAAGAGAAAGGCATATTAAGGGAAGAAGAAAAAGAATTTGACTATAAATCATTTATTATACCTGATGATATCGGTGGTAGATATTCACTATTTACACCAGCACACTTATTACCTTTAGCTTTTTTCTTAGACATAAATATTTTACTAAATGGCTTTTATGAAGGATTAAGTCTAAAAGATGAAGCATATAATTATGCTTGTATTAGAAGATATTTATTTGATACTGGAAAATATGTTGAAAATTACTGTGTATATGAACCTAACTTATATTATTATACCGAATGGTTAAAACAATTATTTGGCGAAACAGAAGGCAAAGAGAAAAAAGGTATTTTTCCAACTTCAACAGTTCATACAAGAGATTTACATTCACTTGGACAATTTATTCAAGAAGGTAATCCCATAATATTTGAAACATTTATAAAAATTTTAAATTCAACTAATTTTTATATTAATGGTAATAATTTAACTGGCATAAACAATGTTGTATTGGATTCAGTTGTAAAAGCTCATTATTCTGGAGGAGTTCCTTGTAGCATAATTGAAATTAATGAAATAAATGAAGAAAATATTGGAAAATTATGTGCTTTCTTTATGATGAGTGCTGCTTTTAGTGGCTATTTATTTGAAGTGGATCCTTTTAATCAACCAGGAGTAGAAGTATATAAAAAATTTGTTAGAGATAATTTATCTTCTCTAGAATAGAGGTAGTATAATGAAATTATCAAGAAAGAAAATTATTTCCTGTAGCATTTGTCTATTAATATTTATCTTAGTTGCAACTATTGTCTTAATTGATAAAGAAAGAGTAATAGATGAGGCTATTTATAATTTTATATTTAATTTTAGATGTAATTTATTAGATAATTATTTTACTTTTATTACGCATTTTGGAGATACCATTTTTATAGTATGCTTTGTTACCATATTTATCTTAATCCAAAGAAAAAAAGAAAGTCTTTTTCTTGCAATATCCGCAATAGATTCCTCTTTACTTACTTGGCTTTTAAAACAGCTCTTTTTAAGAGAAAGACCATCTCACTTAAAATTAATTAAACAAGGTGGTTACTCATTTCCTAGTGGACACGCAATGATATCAATGTGTGTATATGGTTATTTATTTTATTTAGTATTGAAAATTAAAAATAAACCATTAAAATATATATTAATATTTATATTATCTTTACTTATTATCTCAATTGGTATTAGTAGAATTTATGTAGGCGTTCATTATCCTACTGATGTTATAGCTGGCTATTTAATTGGCTTAATTGAAGTTATTTTAGTAACGGAGGTATTAAATATATACAAAACTAGGGGGAATTAAAATGTATAAGTTAGTAATTAGTAAATTTGATAGAGCTTTAATTGATAGTGATGAGGCAATCAGTACATCAACAATAATGAAAATTGATAAGATTAGGGGTAAGAAAGTCCTATTTTGTATTTTAACTGAAAGACCTTTAAATGATGTACTTGCTTATAATAAAGACTTTTCATTTGTTGACTATATTATTGCTTGTGATGGAGCTTACTTATATGATGTAGTAAATGATAAAACTATTTATAAAAAGAATATTACTAATAGTATCTTAAAAAAGATTCTAAATAATTTTTCTAATTACAAAATATATGCTACTTCTATAGACGAAAGATTTTTAATTACTGAATTTACTAATAAAAAAGTTTATAGTTTAGAAATAGACTGTAAAAATAAAAATAATTTATCTATTGTAGAAAATAAATTAGAAGAGTTAAATTTAAATATTAGTATCTTAAAAAAAGAAAATACTATTAAAATTATAATGGATAGTATTAGTTGTAATAAAGCAATTGAAAAGATTTGTACTTTAAAAAAGATAGATTTAAAACAAGTTGTTGGAATTGGTGTTGATGAGACTGATATTCCAATGATTAAATTAGTTGGTATGAAAATTGCTATGAGAAATGCTAGTGAATCTTTAAAGAAAGAAGTTCAAATAATTACTAGTACTAATGATGAAAAAGGTGTAAAAAATATATTAGATCAACTATTTAATTAGTTGATTTATTTTACCAAAATTTATAATTATTAAGAAATATAAAATGAATATCATTTGAATTTTATTTTTTGTTTTGATAGAATAATAAAGTAATTAATAAGATTATAAAGGAAGGTATATAAATGAATGAAGAAATAGTTAAAGAAATAGCCAAAGACTTACAAATAAGTGAAAAACAAGTAACAACAGTATTATCTTTATTAGAAGATGGTAATACTATTCCTTTTATTGCCAGATATAGAAAAGAAGCAACTGGTGCCTTAGATGAGGAAGCGATTAGAAAGATTAATGAGGTTTATGAGTATCAAGTTAATTTATTAAAACGTAAAGAAGATGTTATTAGACTAATTGATGAAAAAGGACTACTTACTGATGAAATTAAAACTTCAATTATGAATTGTACTAAATTAGTTGAAGTAGAAGATTTATATCGACCATATAAAGAAAAGAAAAAGACTAAAGCCACAGAAGCTATTGCTTTAGGACTTGAACCATTAGCTAAGATGATTATGAGTTTTCCTGTAAATGGAACTATTGAAGAGCTGGCTTTAAAGTTTACTAAGGAAGACTTACCAGTTGAAAAATGTCTTGAAGGAGCTAAATATATTATTGCTGAATGGATAAGTGACAATGCCAGTTACCGTAAATGGATAAGAGGATATTTTTATAAGAATGGTATTATTTCATCACGTGTAAAAAAAGATGCTCCTGATACTAATAAAGTATATGAAATGTACTATGACTATAGTGAACCAATCAAATGGATTAAACCCCATCGTATATTAGCTTTAAATAGAGGAGAAAAAGAAAAAGTATTAACTGTTGATATTGAAGTAAGTAAAGATGAAATTATTAATTATTTAGAGAAAAAACTTGTTAAAAATGCTAAATCTTTTGTAGTTAATTTAGTTAAAGAAGCTATAGAAGATTCTTATAAAAGATTAATAGAACCTTCAATTGAAAGAGAAATTAGAAGTGATTTAACCGAAGTAGGTGAAGAAGCTGCAATTAATAATTTTGGTAAGAACTTAGAAGCCTTGCTTTTAACTCCACCAATGAAAGAACAAGTTGTTTTAGCCTTTGATCCCGGCTTTGTTAATGGTTGCAAGTTAGCAGTTGTTGATAAGAATGGCAAATATTTAGATTCCACAGTAATTAAACCTTTTCTAAATGGAAATACTGAAGATAGAATAAAAGCTAGTAAAGAAACAGTAGCTAGTCTTATAAAAAAATATAATGTTGATATTATAGCTATTGGAAATGGCACAGCATCAAGAGAATCAGAAAGATTCTGTGCTGAAATGATTAAAGAATATAATCTTTCTTGTAAATATGTAATAGTATCAGAAGCCGGAGCTTCAATTTATAGTGCATCCTCAGTAGCAATTGAAGAATTCCCAGATCTAGCAGTTGAAAAAAGAAGTGCTGTTAGTATTGGAAGAAGATTACAAGATCCTTTAGCTGAATTGGTAAAAATCCCTCCAGATGGTATAGGAGTTGGTTTATATCAACATGATGTATCACAAAAGAAACTATCAAGTTCCCTAGACTTTGTCGTTGAGAAGTGTGTTAATAGTGTTGGAGTTAATATAAATACTGCTTCATCTTCATTATTAAAATATGTTTCTGGAATTACCAAAAAAGCAATTGATAAAATTATTGAATACCGTAATGAAAAAGGTAAAATTACCTCAAGAGATGAAATAAAAAAGAAAAAATTATTATCTGATAAAGCTTATGAACAAGCAATTGGTTTCTTAAGAGTTGTTGATGGAGATAATATTTTAGATTCAACTGCTATTCATCCAGAAAGTTATGATTTAGCTTTAAAATTATTAGCTGAATTTGGTTATAAAAAAGAAGATATTGGTAGTAAAGAATTAATAGAAAAATTAGATACTATTAATTTAGAAGAATACAAAGATAAATTTAAAACAGATATTTATACTTTAGAAGATGTTATTTCCTCTTTAAAAAAACCAAATTTAGATCCAAGAGACGAGATGCCCCAACCACTACTTAAGAGTGATATCTTAGATATTAAAGATTTAACTATTGGAATGAAATTACAAGGAACTGTTAGAAATGTTGTTGATTTTGGAGTGTTTATTGATATTGGATTACATAATGATGGACTTGCTCATATTTCTAAGTTAACAACTAAGTATATTAAACACCCTAGTGAAGTAGTTAGTGTTGGTGATATAGTAGACTGTTATGTTGATGATATCTCTATAGAAAAAGGTAAAGTAAGTTTAAGCCTATTAGAAAGATAGAAATGTCTTTCTTTTTTAATATATTTTTTTGATTAATTTACTATTTAGACTTATCCATGTTATAATAAATGGCAGTTAGAGGTTTAAAAATTAGTAAGTACAACTTAAAACTAATAATTAATAAGAGAGGAACTTAATTATGAAACTAAAAGTTAATCATGATAGTGAATTATTAGAATATCTATATAATAATTTAGATATGCCTAAGAAAAAAATAAAACAATATTTAACTCATGGAGCTATATATGTAAATAATGTAAAAACCACCAAGTATAATTATAAATTAGTAGCTGGAATGAATATTGCTATTGATACTAATAATAAAAATAAGAAAGTATTACCATTTGAAATAGTATTTGAAGATGATCAAATTATAGTAGTTAATAAACCAAGTGGACTTTTAACAATCGCAACAAGTAAGGAAAAAGAAAAAACTTTATACCATATAGTATCTGATTATTTAAAAAGTAAAGATAAAAATGCTAAAGTATTTATTGTTCATCGATTAGATAAAGATACAAGCGGACTGGTTCTTTTAGCTAAAAACGAGAAAATAAAAAATCAGCTACAAGAAAATTGGAATGAATATGTTACTTTAAGAGAATATGTAGCGATTGTTCATGGCAAATTAAAAAACACTAATGGACGTATAGTTCAAAATTTAAATGAAACTAAAACTAACTTAGTATATGTAACTAAAAAAGGTGAAGGAAAAGAAGCTATTACTAATTATGAAGTAATTAAGAGCAGTGACAATTATTCTTTAGTTAAAATTAATATTGAAACTGGTCGTAAGAACCAAATTAGAGTTGCAATGAGTACTATAGGAAATCCAATTGTTGGTGATAAGAAGTATGGTAATATTAAAGATAATGAAAATAGACTTTACTTACACGCCAATAGATTAAAGATTTATTATCCAATCTTAAGAAAAGATATTTTATTTGAAATATCTAATCCTAAAGAATTTAAAAAAATTATGAATAAATAGAGGCTAATATGAAAAAGTTAATAGTAATATTAATAGTATTAATTAGTATTTTAACAATTATTTTTATAGCAAAACAGTACTTTTCAAAAGAAATATCTAATAATAGTAAAACTCAAGATAATAGAAATATTAATGAAGAAGAAACTATTCCCAATAATGACTTATTTGGAAAATATTATAATAAAGCGTCAAAAATTATAAAACATATGACTTTAGAAGAAAAAGTTGGACAATTATTTTTAGTAAGATATAATGATAACGCCTTAATAGAAATAAGTAATTGTCATCCGTCTGGATATGTTTTCTTTGCTAAAGACTTTGAAGATCATACTAAAGAATCTATTAAAAATGAAATTTCCGGCTTACAGAAAATTAGTAAAATCCCCTTAATTATAGCCGTTGATGAAGAGGGGGGATACGTTACTAGAGTTAGCCGCTTTAGCAATTTTAGAAGTCAGAAGTTTCCATCTCCTCGAAGTATTTATGATCAAGGTGGATATGAATTACTTAGTCAAATTGAAAAAGAAAAAGCTGAGTTATTACTTAGTCTTGGAATTAATTTAAACTTAGCACCAGTAGCTGATATTTCCACTAATCCTAATGATTTTATTTATAGTCGCTCATTTGGAATGGATGCTTTAAATACCGCAACATTTATTTCTAATATGGTTACTTATGCTAATGAAGCAGGAATTGCTTCAAGTTTGAAACATTTTCCCGGATATGGAAATAATGCTGACACTCATACAGGTATTGCAATTGATAATAGAAGTTATGAGAACTTTGTTAATAATGACTTTCTACCATTTAAAAGTGGAATAGAAGCAAAAGTTCCGACAATTTTAGTATCTCATAATATTATTAATTGTCTTGATAGTAATTATCCCGCTAGTTTAAGTAAAAAAGTTATTTCTGAGTTACGAAATACCATTAAATTTAGTGGTATAATTATTACTGATGATTTAGCAATGGGAGCAGTAAAGAATTATGTAAATGATGGTAAAGCTGCAACTTTAGCAATAAAAGCTGGTAATGATTTGATTATTACCTCAGATTTTGTTAATATGTATAGTGAAGTGTTAGAGGCAGTTAAAAATAAAGAAATTAGCATCTCTAGAATAGATGAATCTGTTAAAAGAATATTAGCCTTCAAGATGGCTTATAACATAAAGGAGTGATAATATGATTATTGATGTTAAAGATTTATATGATAAATTAACTGATTATATGGGTAAAGAGGTTACCTTACAAGGATGGATTAGAAATCATCGTAAACAGAAAGAATTTGGTTTTATCGATTTTAATGATGGTACTTACTTTAAATCAGTACAAGCAGTATATGATGACAAAATAGAGATGTTTGAAGAAGTTCAAAAACTTCGAATTGGTTCAGCGATTGAAGTAGTAGGAAAAGTTATTGCATCTCCTGCTAAAGGACAAGAGTTTGAAATTCAAGTTATTAGTGTTAAATTACTTGGTGATTGCCCAGAAGATTATCCAATTCAACCAAAACGTCATACTAGAGAATTCTTAAGAGAACAAGCTTATCTTAGACCTAGAACAAACTTATTTAGTGCTGTTTTTAGGGTAAGAAGTATAGCAGCTTACGCCATTCATAAATATTTCCAAGAAAACGGTTATGTTTATTTCCATGCCCCATTAATTACTGCCAGTGATTGTGAAGGAGCAGGAGAAATGTTCCAAGTTACTACTTTAGATTTAAATAGAGTCGCAAAAGAAGGAAAATTAGATTATAGTAAAGATTTCTTTGGTAAACCAGCTGCTCTTACTGTTAGTGGCCAATTACAAGCCGAAACTTTTGCTTTATCTTATAAGAAAACCTATACTTTTGGACCAACATTTAGAGCAGAAAACTCTAATACCAAGACTCATGCCAATGAATTTTGGATGATTGAACCAGAAATGGCTTTCTGTGATCTTGATGGGGACATGAACGTTATGGAAGAAATGCTAAAATATGTAGTTAAATATGTTTTAGATAACTGCAAAGAAGAAATGAATTTCTTTGATAACTTTGTTGAAAAAGGCTTAATAGAAAAACTTAACAAACTAGTTAATAGTGAATTTGTTCGCATAGATCATGAAGAAGTTATTAAAATATTAAAAGAAGCTCCTGTTAAATGGGAATTTACTCCAGAATATGGTGAAGATATTGCTAAAGAACATGAAAAATATATTACTGAATACTTTAATGGACCAGTATTTATTAAAAATTGGCCTAAAGATATTAAAGCCTTCTATATGAAACAAAATAAAGATGGTAAAACAGTTGCTGCTGTTGACTTAGAAGTACCTGGTGCCGGTGAATTAATGGGTGGATCACAACGTGAAGAAGATTATGATAAATTAGTTAACCGTATGGATGAACTTGGCATGGAAAAAGAAGGACTAGACTGGTACTTAAATTTACGTAAATATGGTGGATGTGTTCATTCTGGATTCGGTATGGGATTTGAAAGATTATTAATCTACCTAACTGGTGTTGAAAATATCCGTGATGTTATACCATTCCCAAGAACTCCAGGTAATTGTGACTTTTAAAAAGAAAAAATGCAAAAGTAATTTTTGCGTTTTTTTTATTTTTTGTATAAAAAAAGTTTTCCCGTTAAATATATAAATGGGAGGAAAATTATGAAAAAGTTATTAATTTTATTTAGTTTAATACTTGTATTTATTACTGGATGTGGAACTAATATGGGAACACCTACTAATAAAGTAGAAGAGTTTTTAGGTAAATATCAGTCAATGGATAGTGCAGTTCTAGCTCAACTTGATTCGGTTATTTCTTCTGATAAAACAATGTCAGATGAACAGAAAAAAGAGTATCGAGGATTAATGGAAAAACAATATCAAAATTTATCTTATAAAATCAAAAGTGAAGAAATAGATGGCGATAATGCAACAGTAGTAGCCGAAATAGAAGTATATGATTACGCAACATCTATTAACAAATCAAAAGATTATTATAATGAACATCGTGATGAATTTTTAGATGATAATGATAATACTAATAACAATAATGACAACAACACCGTAGGAGATGCCATTGAAGATATTGTTAGTGATACTGCTAAGTTTATAGATTACAAGATTAAGCAATTAAAAGATGTTACTGATAAAACTAAATATGAAATTAAATTTTATCTAACTAAAGATAAAAATAATGAGTGGGTTTTAGATGATATAACAGATATTGATAGACAAAAATTACATGGTTTATA
>CALVRD010000048.1 GCA_944358435.1 uncultured Bacilli bacterium
CTTTTGCACAGCATTTTCAATTTGCAAACTTGAAGTACAAGTAGATAATAAGAAAGCAAGATCCTCATTATATTTTTCATCTATAGCATAATCACTTGACAAAGATTCCATAAAGTCTCCCAGTATTCTTATTTTATAAAGATTAGTCAAATATTTTTCATAAATAGTATTCACAACTTCTAAAGGTATTCTTCCCTTAACAATGGTATACCCATCTTTAGCACTATATAAAAAGAAATACTTATTACCTAAAAAGAAGGCTTCAGCAATAACCCTACTATATAATATCGGCATAACATTTTCAATAGCTTTAATTGTTTCTCAAAATTCTAAAGAAGTCATCATAAATTATTTCTCAATTTCTTTCTATCGCTATCTATTCTAGTATTTAAATTACTTTATATTTTAACGTAAGAGAATCTATCCTAAAATAAAAAAGTAGACAAAAAAAACTCAGAGCACTCTGAGTTAGTCTAAATTCTTTTGTAAATCTTTTAAAGTCATTAAAAATTCATTTGTTTTCTTAATTTCTTCATCAAGCTTTTCATAATTAGCTGTATTTTCTAATTCTAAATCACTTGTTGTAGCCTTCTTTTCAATTCCATATACTGGTGAAATAACTGGCATACTTTTAAATTGTTTATATGCTGTCTTTGACTCTTTAGCTTCTTTAGATGATATAGTATAAAAATCATCTAAAACCATTGTCTTAACTTCTTCAGTTTTAACAATTTCTGGTTCAATAACTTCAATATCATCAGTTACTGAAGCAATATCTTTAATTAAAACAGGTTCTTCTACTGCTTCTTGACTTAATGACTCTTTTACTTTTCTTTCTAAATCTTCTAAACTAATAGGTTCATTACCTTCATCAGCATATTGAGTTAATTCATTACTTTCATACATTTCTTTACTTCTTTTTAATAGTTCATCTAAACTAATAATAGCTTCTTTTTCTTGCATTTCCTCATAACTAGTTAAATCAATATTTTTAGTAACCTCTTCAGCTTGTTCTAAAGCCTCAGTTAATCTCTTTAACTCAGCTTGTGCTTCTGTTTGATTAGGTTCAGGGCTAGTATAATCTAATACTTCCTCAACCATCTTTGGTTCTTCTACTGCTTCTTGTTCAAAACTAGTTTCACTAATTGCATCTTCTACTGACATATCTAAATTTTCTACTTCATTTACTTCTACTACTTCTTCATCTTTTTCAGTTAAATCAACTATAGGTACTATCTCTGCTTCATCAAAAATAGGATCTTCAATTAATACTGGTTCAACATAAACTGCTTCTTCAGGAACTTCTTCCTTAACATTAACAATTTCTTCTTCTCTTTCTTTAGATAATTCATAATTTATATTTTCAACTAATCTATTTAGTTCTCTCGTATTTTGTCTTAATTTTCTTTTATAGTAGTATTTATCAATTAAATGAATAATAAAATATAGAGCGCATGCTATAAAAGCCACAATGTAAACCATAATTATCTCTTCAGATGTTAAAAAATTAATTAATTCAGTCATTATGTTCACCTCTGATATAAGAATAACACAAGTGTTTTTTTAAGAAAAGATTGTTTGCTTTTTTAATAGTAAATTACTTCTAACTTTACAGCTAGCTTTTACAACTTTTTACATATGTTCGATTTACACTTCTTTGTATTCTTACGACTATTTTATATAATTAATTTTATCACATAAAATACTATTTGGATATATATTTTTAATATTTTCATATATTTTACTATGAAAGAAAAATTTATTAAATCAACTATTATACTTTTAATTGGCGGCTTCTTTACCAAACTATTAGGAATGATTATAAAAATAGTCATGAGTAGAATGATTGGTACTGAAGGATTAGGTCTTTATATGCTTATTTTACCAACATTTTCTCTTTTTATTGGTCTTAGTCAATTTGGTATGCCAGTTGCTCTATCAAAGTTAATTGCTGAAGATAAAAAGAATAATAAAAAGTTATTTTTCTCTGTATTTTTTATTGTTCTATGTATTAATTTATTTTTAATAGTCTTAATTATTTTATTTGCTCCCATACTTGCCAATAATCTTTTACATAATCATGATACTTACTACGGTATTCTAGCTATTGCTTTAGTTATTCCCTTTACAAGTATTTCTAGTATTTGTCGTAGTTATTTTTTTGGCAAAGAACAAATGACTCCTCATGTTGTTTCTAATCTATTAGAAGATATAGTCAGATTACTATTAATGATAATTGGTATACCTTTTTTTAAAGATAAAGGTCTAAATTATGCCGTTTGTTATATAATTCTTTCTAATATAATTAGTGAAGGTATGTCAATACTAGTACTCTTATTATTTTTACCTAAAAAAGTCATTATTAAGAAAAATGATTTAATACCTAGTAAAGTATATATTGAAGAATGTTTATCAATTGGAATACCTAATACTACTGGTAGATTAATTGGTAGTGTTGGTTATTTTCTAGAACCAATTATTCTAACTTCTGTTTTATTATTTTGTGGTTATAGTAAAAGCTTTATCACAAGAGAATATGGTATTCTATCAGGTTATGTAATGCCTCTATTATTACTTCCCTCTTTCTTTACAAATGCCATTTCTCAAGCCCTACTACCAGTTATTTCAAAAGAATATGCTAATAATAGAAAAGCTAATGCTAAAAGAAAAATTAAACAAGCAATAAGTATTTCTTTAATGATCGGAGTACCTGTTACTATATTTTTTATATGTTTTCCATCTTTTCTTTTAAAATTAATATATCATACAACAGCCGGAAGTAATTATATAAGAATACTAGCTCCAATTTGTCTTTTCCAATATATTCAGTCCCCTCTTTCAGCATCACTTGATGCTATGGGTAAAAGTAAAGATGCTATGATTGGAACAACTTTAGGAATGATCACTAGAATAAGCCTATTATTCCTATTATCTCTTCTAAATATTGGTCTATTTGGCATAATAATAGCTATAGGTATCAATGTTCTAGTAGTTACATTCTATAATATTTTAAGAGTTAATAAGCACTTAAAAAGAGACCTAAGTCTCTAATTATATATATATAATTCATGTTGACATCTAGTACAAGCAACATATAGTAAATTACGTTCATTCTTTCGATAAGAATTATCTCGATCATTATAAATGATAACACTATCAAATTCAAGTCCTTTAGCAACATAAGCTGGAATAATAATTAAATTCTTCTTAAAATTCTTAGTAGTTGAATCAACTAATGATATTTGTATATCTTCTTTTAAAAGTTCATATAATTTCTCCGCTTCTCTATTATCCTTAGTAATTATAGCTGTACTTTTATATTCTTCTTGTAAATGACTAATATCATAAATTAAACTAATCTTTAAATTATCTAAATTCTTTCTAAAAATAACTGGTTTATTATTCTCTCTTCTAATAGCATTAACATGCTTAAGATTAAGAATTTTATTAGTATAAGCAATTATTTCGGGAGAAGATCTATAAGTCTTTAATAATTCCAAATACTTAGTATCCCCTTTAAATATATCAGCTAATTCTTCTAAAGATTTATAATTATAATATGGATTAATATTTTGATTAACATCTCCTAAAATAGTAAAATCTGCTCTTTGAAATATCTTACTAATTATTATATATTGTAATTTATTATAATCTTGTGCTTCATCGATCACAACTTGCTTAATATTTCCCTCATATGGAAATCCTTCAAGTATTCCTTTTATATAACTAAATAATAAAGCATCTTCATAATTTATAACATCTTTTTTTATAAATTGATTAACCTCTACATCAGTCACATTAAAATTACAATACTTACTAAACCAAAAGTTCTTATATATTTCTTTATAATCTTTAGAAAAGTTTGCTTCTTCTTTCATAAGTTTTCCAAAGATCTTAGCTTTTTTATTACTACCTCTATAGAAGTTAGATGATAAATTTTTACTCATTTCATCAATTCTTTCAAATAATGGTAATCTATCATATTTAGAATGAAGCATTTCATTTAATTCTTCTTCCGTCACAATATTTACTTCATTTTCAATTACCGGACCCATAAATTTACAATTAAAGATATAATCATTTAAATAGTTATTTAAATCTGTAATTATTTGATCACTTTGTTTATATTTTACTAACTCTGGATTATCTTCTTTATAAGTATAATACCTTGATACAAAGTCAGTAAAAGTCTCAACATCTTTATATTCTTTAATGAAAAAAGACAAATAATCATTAAAAGTAGTTTGAAGTGTATTATCTTCTCCAAGAGAAGGTAAAACATCAGAAATATATTCAGCAAAAACACTATTAGGAGAAAATATTAAGATATTATTACTAGTTAAATTTTTTAATCGATATAAAAGGAAAGCAATTCTATGTAATGCAACCGTTGTCTTACCACTTCCTGCTATTCCTTGTACAATTAAATTGTTATCTTCTAAGTTACGAATAACTTTATTTTGTTCTTGCTGAATCGTATTAACAACATTCTTCATCTTATCACTTGATTCCGTTGCGAGAACTTCTTGTAAAACTTCATCATCAATATTTAAAGAGTTATCAAATACTCCAACAAGTTTCCCATTTTCTATTTTATATTGTCTTTTTCTTTTAAGTTCACCAGCATAAACTCCCCCAGGTGCAGTATACTCACATTCACCTATTTCATAATCATAGAAAAGACTACATATAGGACTACGCCAATCATATAAAATATTATTTAGTTTCTTATCATTTAAGTACGTTAAAGAAATATAAATATTAAATATTTTTCCTTTATCATCTTTAAAAATAATTGATGCAAAATAAGGTCTATTTTTAATTTGACAAAGCTTCTTAAAATATCTTTGCTTTTGAAGAGTCTTCTCTGCCTCTAATGATGTTAAAGCCATTACTTGTTTAATTTCTCCTTCATCAAAACTATTAGAATTTTCCCACATCATCTTTTTAAATTCAACTAGATTCTCTTCGCCATCAAAAACATCTTGTCCAAGTTCATCAAGTGAATCTTCAAGAAGTTTTTTAACTTTTTTTAAAATTATTTCTTCGACTTTAAATTCCATTTCACTAATCGCCATATATACCTCCATTTCTCTTATTCTTTAAAAGCTAAACACAGAAAAAACCACATATTTTATGTAGTAGACTAAAACATATGATTTACAAACGTCTATCTAACTATAGCATACCAAAAGTACCTTTTCAATATAATTTCTCATAAAAACGTCAAGTCAAGTAAACAAGATAAAAAGAACTGATAACAATTAATCAGTTCTTAATAAATTAATATGTAATAGTAGCTTTAAATCCATAGTAATTATTATCACTATAATCAGTTGTAAAAACTATTTTTAAATAATTATCTGGTATAGTAATAGTTTCCGTTTTTCTAGTAGTTCCGCCATAAGTTTTATTATTAATAATATTACCATTTCTATCATATAAACGAATCATATCATAATTAATGTTTTCAGTTTGATAGTCAAGTGTAACTATAAGTGATGAAACTTCATTAAAAGTCTTATCCAGATATACAACATTTTTTTGATTATTTGGATAAGGATTATGTTCTGATTCAACTACTTCCGTTTTTAAATCACGTATTACTACATCACTAATTACAACATTTTCAGCTGGCATAATAAAATTATTTCCATTAACTAAAGTTCCATTTAATTTAAATGATGCAACTCTATAATTATCATCTTTAGGAGACAAAGTAATTACTTTTCCTTCAAGTGCCCTATCAACATTAGCTGTTATATTAAGACTTTCAACAGTAATACTATAATCATCAATCTCTAATATATATGGATCATTTGCAGTACCATCACCACCAGTAGTTCTTATTCCATAGGCAATTGAAATCGCAGGTCGCACTCCCCAAGAATATTCTGCATCAGAACTACCACTATCTCCACCATAATATAAAATTTGCCCATAAATATCGCTACCAGCAGCATAAGAAGGAGAAATAGTCCACCAACTCTGCCCTGTACTTAAATATCCATTAGAACTATAGCCATCGCTCCCGTTCCCCGCCATTGTAAGCTCATCACTTGTCAATAAAGCAATAGGATAAACCAAGCCATTACCTACCTTTAATTTATCTTTTTCATTTGGACATTCAACGCTTGGATTAAAAGCGAACTCATTCCTTTCACGTGCCCCAAATCTAGACGTATCCATACCAGAAACGTCTTTACCTTTTAAACCACCAGAATGAATACTTCGATCATTACACCACTCAGTATTTTCAAGATATTTGGTATACCCAGTCATGTTAGCCTCATACCAAGCATCAATTACCTGTTTTATTGTAGAACTATTAATATTGGTAAACATTTTTTCTTTTGCACTTTCAATATTATCTCCACCAGTTAAATCCAAATAATATATACTCTCCGAATCAAAAAAATAATATACGTAAGCAACTGATGTACATGTTTTAGAATCTGACATACATGTATAATGATACTTTTCTGTTAAATTAATTCTATCTGTAGACCAGTTAATTCGTGAAGATTCTACTGTGTCAACTAAAGTATAATTAGTCCCATCCCATATCACATCATTTCCATATACCCACTTTATATCAGCTGCATTTTTATAAAGCGAATCATAAGTTTCACCATTGGTCATACTTATTTTATTAATATTAGTACTATATGAAGAATTTGCATAATATATTTCACTACAAGTATTAGTGTTGTTAGGACAAAAATAATATCCCGCATATAAATTATATTTACTATTAAAGTACTCCGAAGCATCTAATTCTATATAATCTGTAATTGTATAAGTACCATTATTATAGTTAACTGTTTTTCCTAAACCAATCTTTTCTTGACCGGCATATCGATAATATGCAGAGGAACTGCCTGTTCTAACTATATAATATGGACCTATGCAAGAAGTATTAGTTGAGAAGCAAGTATACTTGCCAACTAAATTATCATAGTTTCCTTCCCAAAGAGTTTGAGTCGCATTATTTAAAATATAAGTATCAGTTTTACTATCATAAGAAACACTATCAGAATAATAATAATTAGTATTAGTCATAAAACCTCTGTTATATAATAATGAATAAAAATCCTCACTTTTGCCATTCAAACTATACCAAGTATCCATATTACGTCCATAAGCAATTCTATCACCATACATATAACCAATGTCAGCTGGTGAATTACCAATTTCATTAAACTTACTTGTTCCTATTTGCGTGGCGGTTCCAGTTGAATTGGTACAATCTCCATTCGCATCAGGTAATCCATTATAAATAAGTTTTACTCCTCCTGTTGAAGTGGTTCTGACCATCTTCCAACAAAAGTTTGCAAATTTAACATTGTTATTATAAACTTCACCACGATAATAGTAAACTGGATATTTATCATCTTTTGTAGATGATAATTCATAAACACCTTTACCATTTGTATCTGATGGAGCTTTTGAAAAATCTATTCCAGTATCTGATGAAACAAACTCAGACTTTTGATTATCTAGAACACTACTATCCGCCATAACATTATATAGAGTTTGAACTTTTGATATTTTACCATCCATACTTTTATTTATGTTTAATTTAGACCAAACCGCTCTAAGTGTAACGTCAGATTCAGGCATAATGAAGTATTCATCGTTTATTTTAGTTACATCCTTTTGAACAATTTCCCACTCTTTAAGCCAATAACCATTACAGCTTAACTTATTATCACCTATTTCTAAAGTATCAAATACAAAATGCTGTTTTGTAACCGGAAGATTAGTAAGTTTGCATCCTTCCGGAGCATTTCCATCATAAATTACACTATAAATATCAGATATAATTGGTGTTGCCGTTACCTCAACTCTTTCCATGCTTTTAGAAATATTTGAAACAATCTTTGTACTCTTATTAGTCGGATATATTCCACCTTGATTTAAAAACTCATCTTTTAAAGTTACATCTATGGTTAAAGTTTCCATTTTTCCTGTTTTTAAAGAATTATCTGTATTCCAAGTAATTTTAGGAGTATTATCTTCTTCTGTTAGATCTACTTTACCAATTGATGCTTTTATATTGTCAATACTTTCTATTTCAAAATATTCATTATTTAGATAATCTGTTATAGTAAATTCATCATAGTATATTGGAGCAAGGGAAGCATCATATAAAACATTATTTAAATTATCTATATTAGCTACAAATTGATTATCACTTACCTTTTTTACTGGATCTAATACTGTATCTCCCATTTCATATTGAACACCATTAATTGTTAAAAAAGGATACTTTGCTTTTAAATTATTATATTGAGCTACTTCATTTGGTGTTTCTACATTCGGATAACCATCAGTTAAGAATAAAACAATAGTTGACTTATTTTCTTCTTCTACATAGTTAGTTAATATAGTATCAACATTTACTAAGGCTTGATAATAATTAGTTGATCCTGTTGCCTCTATATTATTTACTTGTTGGATAAGCTCATCATTATTATCTGTAAGAGTTGAAATTATAGAAGAAGTTGTATCAAATGTCACAAGAGCTGCTTTATTACCTTCCTTTGAAAGTAAACTATTAATTAAACCAGTTGTATCCTGCTTCAATTTAGATAATTTGTCACCAGTCATTGACTCAGATATATCTAAAACAAAAATAACATCAGTATACTCTGTTTTAGTTTTAACAATACTATCAACATCAAAGGTAATTCTAGCCTTACCTTTACCTATCCATTTAGCTGACTTAGTTACTTTCCATGCACCTGAATCATTATTTGTAAAAGAAGTATTTTCTGAAAATATTTCAATACTTCTAACTGGTTTAGGCAAAGCAAAAGATTTACCTATAAAAATAGTCAATACTAATAGCAAAACTATGCTTGATAGTAATGCTTTCTTTTTATTACTCATACTAGTAAAATACTGTTTCATTTTTGATACAACGCTCTTCATTATAATCACCCATATCATTACTATTTTTCTACTAAAATTATAACTTAATATTCTACGCTTATCAATATAATTTTTTAAATAAAGAAGTAGTTATTCAATAACTACTCCTTCAGACTGTTGACAAACCCCTAGATTTTTTTCTAGGGGTTTCTTATACGTAAATTTTTTGAAATAATTTTTTAATA
>CALVRD010000049.1 GCA_944358435.1 uncultured Bacilli bacterium
ATAAGCATCAAAACTTCCTTCCGTAACATATCTATATATTTCTACTTCTTCATTTTGATTTCCCTGTCTTAAAATTCTACCTTCTCTTTGTTCTATATCACTTGGTCGCCATGGACAGTCAAGATGATGTAATGCAATTAACTTATCTTGAACATTCATACCTGCTCCCATTTTTGATGTTGACCCAATTAATATTCTTTTATTACCACTTTTCATATCTTCAAATAATTTTAATTTTTGTGGATTAGTTTTAGCATTATGAATAAACTCTATTTCTTCTTCTGGTACACCTCTAGCAATTAACTTATTTCTAATATCATCATATATATTAAAAGTTCCATCATTTTTAGGTGTTGATAAATCACAAAAGACAAGTTGTGTTAACCTGTCCTCTTTATTTTCTAACCATATTCTATAAATGTTTTCTACTGCCATATTTATTTTTGAATTAGGTAAGTCTGGCATTGTTGGATCTATCATTCTTAAATCGAGTGCTGCTTTTCTACCATCATTAGTAATTAATAACATATTATCTATTCTAGGATCGCACCCATTTCTAACATCTTCACTTCTCTGTGATAATTTATCTATATATTCTGCAAGTTCATCACTTTTAGGTGCTACAATAGTTTTATATTCTCCATCCTTTAATTTAGGAATAGGTAAATCAAGCATTTTAGATGTTTTAATATCTGCGATTTCTTTAAACAAAGTCATTATCTCTGGAATATTAAAGAATTGTGCAAATCTTGCTTTTGTTCTAATACCACTACCATCTGGAGCAATTTCAAAACTATTAACTATCTCCCCAAAGATTGAAGCCCATTCATCAAAATGTTCTAATCCCAACTCTCTTAATCTATCTATTTGAAGATATTTTTGCATAACAAATAATTCTCCCATTGAATTAGATATTGGAGTGCCTGTTGCAAATATTACACCTTTACCACCATTGTTTTCTAATACATATTCTGCTAAAGCTGTATATACTCCACCAGAAGTGCTTTCTTTTCTTATTTTTTTGATTCACTATTATTAATCCCTGCAACATTTCTAATTTTTGAAAACATTGGTAGATTTTTAAACATATGTGCCTCATCTACAATTATTTCATCTACCCCTAATTCTTCAAATGTTACTACATCATCTTTAGGACTATCTAATAATGTTTTTAATTTTGTTTCAGTACTAGTTATTATTTGTTCTAACTTTTTAACACTTAAACTATCATTAGATTCTGCTTTAATTCTTTCAATAGCATTTGTTATTTCAAATATTTGATTTTCTAAATGTTTTTTTTCATATTCTTTGCTAATTGGTATAAGCCCAAAACTTGAATGAGCAATTAAAACTGCATCCCATTCACCTGTTGCAATTCTTGCCATAAGTTTTTTTCTTTTAGTCTTTTCAAAATCTTTTTGAGTAGCTACTAAAATATTTGCAGTAGGATATAGTCTTAATATTTCATTTGCCCATTGTCCTAATAAATGATTAGGAACAACAAACATTGGCTTACTAACTATACCTAATCTTTTTAATTCCATAGCAGATGCTATCATTTCAAAAGTTTTTCCTGCCCCAACTGCATGAGCAAGTAATGTATTACCACCATATAAAGCACGAGCAACTGCATCTTTTTGATGTTTTCTTAATTCTATATTCGGATTCATACCATCAAAAGTTAAATGACTACCATCATATTCTCTTTCTTTCATACAATTAAAGTTTTCATTGTATATTTTTACAAGTCTATTTCTTCTATCTTCATCTTTCCAAATCCACTCTTTAAACTCTTGCTTTATTAATTCTTGTTTTTCTCTAGCATTTGCCGTTTCAACAGGATTAACAATTTTTCTATCATCATCAAGTTTATCATAAATGGTTATAGTTTGAAGATTAAGAGTGTTTTTAATTAAAGATAAAGCATCTGCTCTGTCAGTTCCCCAAGTATTAGTATTTTTAACACCATAACCATATAAACCTCTTGCTTGAAATAACCACATATTTGCTTCTTTTGCATATTTTATTTTTAAATGACTACAATTCCATCTAGGAATATCCAAAAGTTCTACACAAAATTGATGGTATATATCTTCTGGTATCCAAGTTGTTCCTAACTTAACACTTATTTCATCATATTCAAGAGGTGCAGGTTGCACTCTTTCTAATGCCTCAATATTTTTATCATATTTATTATTTTCATTAACTGATTTAGCATAATTAAGTTTTTGTTTTACATTTCCACTTAAATATTCACTAGCAATTACCCAACCTTTATTAAAGTCATGTATTTTTGAAGGATCTTGATAAATTAAATTATCTAATTCCTCTATCATTTCTTGTTCTTCTTTTGGATATAATGTTTTCATATATTCAAAATCAACACAACCACGATTATTTAGTGAATATCTTAATGCCTCCTCTGCATTTTCTGCATTAGTAATTTTCTTACTTTTTCTTATAGTTCTTTTTGTAAAGACATCTCCTTTTGTATAAGTAGGTTTTTCATTTTCATCTTCATTATCTTTATTAACTTTATTTTCAATTGAAGATAACAAATAATAATCTGGATCTGCATCAAATACTCTAGCATTAGCACTATCATTTATATATCCATATTTTTTATAAAACTCATCATATACTATATCTAATTTTTGTTGTGCTAATTCTAATTCTTCATCAGTACCATCATTTAATTGAACATCAAATACTTCTCTTAATGCAGTTTTAACTTTACATAAACCTATAATTCTTTTAGCAACCATTCCATCTTGAATAGAATATGGTACTAAACTTGAATATAATCTTTGATAAATAATATCTTTACCATCTTTATTAACTATCACAAAAGCATTATTCTTAATATTATCTTCTGCATCTAAAACCTCATAATCATTATTATCAATTTCTTCAATATATGTTTGTTCATAAATATTACTAGGTAATTTTTCTATTGCTTGTCCAATTAAAACATTTATATCTTCATCTATTGGTTTTAATGTATTATCTAATCCATGTGCAGTTGGTTGTAATCCCATTTTCCCAAGCATCATATCAGGATTATCAATATAATAATTATTAATTGTTATTCCATCTGCATATTCACTTGTATAAATCCAATTTTCATCACTTACATCTCGTTTTAATTCATCTCTTTTTTTAAGAAATATAATATCTGATGTTACCTTTGTATTAGCATTTCCTGTAAAGAAATTATTTGGTAATCTAATAGCACCAATAAACTCTGCTCTTTTTGCAATATATTCTCTAACTGTTTTATCTTTTTTATCCAATGTTCCATCAGTTGTAATAAATGCAATTATTCCACCTGCTCTTACTTTATCCAAAGTTTTTTGAAAGAAATAATCATGTATCATAAATTTTTCTTTATACCTTTTATCAAAAATTTTATTTTGACCAAAAGGAACATTTCCAATAGATACATCAAAAAACTCATCAACTACTTTTGAATTTTCATAACCATTTATTTCTATTTTAGCAGTAGGATATAATTTTTTGGCAATTCTACCACTTATACTATCTATTTCTACCCCATATAATTTTGATTTTTCAAAATCATTAGGTAATCTTCCAAAAAAGTTTCCAATAGCACATGATGGCTCTAAAATATTTCCTTTTTCAAATCCAAATTTTTTTAATGCTTTATATATTCCATCTATCGCAAGATTAGGAGTATAAAAAGAAGATAAAGTAGAATGTTTTGCATCTTTATATTCTTCTTCCGATAATAAAAGTTTTAATCTATTTCTTTCAGTAGTCCAATTGTCTTTTCTTTGATCAAACGCATCAGCAATTCCACCCCAACCTACATAACGAGATAATATTTCTTGTTCTTCCCTAGTTGCATTTCTATTTTCTTTTTCAATATTTTTCAATAATTCAATTGCTTTTACATTATCTTCAAATCTTGATTTAGCACCAAAACTTGTATCTACTTTATTATCAGAGATATGATAATTAATTGGTGGATATTGTTCTTCTATTTCTTGACCTTTATCATTATAAGATTTTTCTTCAATTACATTTGCTTCAATGCCATTATAAGTTGGTATTAATTCAGCAGTTTTTACTTTATAACTTATTTCATTATCTTGTTCTTCATCTTTAATAATAGAAGATACTTCTTTATCAATTTTATCTAATTCATTATTATCAATTTCATTTTGATCCACTACTCTTGTACTAGATATATTCATATCAAATTGTTTATCATCAAAATTATGCCAGAAAATATGAATTAAACTTGGAGTAAATGATATTGAAAAATCTTTATCTTTGTATAATTCTTGTAAAAAGTAATTATTTAAAATTCCATCATTAAGTTTTTTTTCATCAGTTTTATCACTATTAAAATATGTAAAACTATTATCTCCAAAATCTTCTGCTAACGGACTTGTAAGTAAAATAGTTAAGTTCCTTTTTTTTAGATTTTATATGTTCCCATTTTTGTAATTCAACATTATGTACTTCAAATGTATTTTGATATTTTGTATCAAATGAATTAAATATATCACATATCTTACTTGCAAGTTCTTCCTCTCTTGGAGTAAATAATGATAATTGTTCAGTAGAAGATATAACATTTGTATTATATTTTATCTCTGGTACTTCTTCTACAATTTCTTCTTCAACATTAGAATTATCTTTTTCTACCTTTTGATAATGTTTTTCTAACTCTTTTTCTACTTTAGGTTTTTGTTTTTTAAATGACATCTCATATCTATTAATATAGCTATCATACAAATTGGTTAAAACTTTTAAATTAAATGGTGTTGTTGTTTCAATACCAGATAAAAAAGTTTCTTTTTCTTCATTATTAAAAAACTCATCTTCTTTATATTGAAAAAGCACCTTTGTTTGAATATAATTTTGTACTGTTTCAAGACTATCTGCTTTTTCTATAAAATCCTTATAAATAATTGCAGTTTCTTTATTAGCAATTTGCATACATTTTAAAATGTCATCTGTTTCCATATCATCTAACATTTCATAAACACTAGGTAAATTATAAATATTAAAATTAGATTTTGCTAAAAAAAGCGAAGTCATTGTTTTAGCAATAAACTCCACTTCATCAGCATCCATTGTAAAATAATTATTCATTATTCTTTTTAATGATAATTCATAAAATACATTGTAAAAATTTTCATTTATAGACTTATCATTATCATTTGTAATTTCAACTTGATCTTGATAATAATCTAAAATTGGTTTATCTACATAATGACTATAATGCCAAATATTATATTCTTTACCATAAGTTTGTCTAATATCAAATACATACGATTTCCTTTCATTTAAGATTATTGGAATACCTTTGCTTTTAGGTTTTATTCTTCTATCAATTTCTTCACTATTCCAATCATCAAATGTTTTAAAAGTTCTACCACTAGAATTGTAAGAATATAAATTTAAAATATTATCAACTGAATAATCATCTAATATGTTTGACCAATAATTTATAAACTTATTCCAATTATATGAATTTTCTCTTATTTCCGATAATATATAATCTCTTGTAGCAAAGAATTGATTTTTAAATTCTTTAGTCATACTTTACACCTTCTTTCATATTTCTTTTTCTCTTTCAATTAAAAAAATCTCTATTAAAGAGTTTCTATTTTTCCTATTTACTTTTTCTTTATCAGATATTGCATTATATCCAAAATCTAATTTACTACTTAATTCTTCTAATCCTGCTATATCATTAGTAGATAAAGGTGGAGCTAGATATAATTTTGCAATTATATCATTTCCATCCTTTTCATATTCTACATTAAAATCTATCTTACCAAATATTTTTATTACTTCATTTATAATTGAAATTAATTTAGTTTTCATTTGTGATTCTAAAGTATTTAATTTCGGCTCTTGATTATTAGTTTTATTATCAAATTTTAATTGCTCTACTGTGTAATATGTATCTACTAATCTTTCTAGTGGTCTTATTTCTCTTTCTATACAACCTTTTTGATAACAACTAAACTTTTGATATATAACTGTATCACGAATTATTGGATAACCTATTGTTGAAAATATTATAGTTTTAAAATGTAATTGTTTTATCTCATCAGCAGTCATTAATCTTCTTGCAATAAGACTTGTCCCTTTACTACCATTATTATTTAAAAAACTCATTGAATAATTAAGAGATGTAGTCATTACTCCACGAGTACCTAAACGAGAACTAATTGCTTCAGCAGTTTCCTGTGTATTAGTTTTTAAGTAAGCAAGTCCACAGTTATCTTGTATTATTTGACTAACCTCTTTACCATATAAATTATCTAGTTGTGCAAAACTTTGTAAGAAGAATTGAAAATACATTCCTCTTGATCTTGCAACCGATACTATTGTTTCAATATCTTGTAGCGGTGGTGTATTTGCAAACTCATCTAACAAGAATACTAATTCGTATGGTAATCTTTTATTTTCTTGAGCATTGCATAATAAAACTAATCTTTTATAAATTAAGGATACTACTACTGATACAAGAGTATAGTATATTTTTGATTCATCTGGTATGCAACAAAATAATACACTTGGCTCTTTACCTAAAATATCAAAATCAAAATCCGAAGTTGATGTGATATTTTCTACATTAACATCATCAAATAAAGTCATTCTTTCATTAAAAATACTTGTAATACTTTTATATGTATTCTCGCTTGTAGAAATAATAGGAATTAATTTATCTTTACTCCTATTTCCATAAGGTTTTGCCTCTACATATTTTCTTAATGATTTTATGTTTTTTTCTGTCATTGAACTATTTTGAAATTTCTTCATTGATGACAAAGTTATTTGTTTTCTATCAATTTTACCATCTGCATAATCTTCTAAAAATAAAAAGATAATACCATACAATAAATCACTAGCACTATTATTCCAAAATGCCTCTTTTGCAGTTTTGTCTGCCATAATCATAGTACATATATCATTAACTATTTGATTACATTGTGCATAATGAGTAATTGCCTCATTTTTATATTTCATTTTTAATTTATCATCTTTCTCATTATCACTTAATTTATTATTTTTATCAAAAAGTTCAAATTCATTAATAGCTGTTTCTAATAAATTTACACGATTAGAATATTCTGGATTTCTAAAATCTAATGTAAATACATTATAACCATTATTTTTAAACATTTGACTTGTAGTAGAAAATATCTCTCCTTTTGGATCAGTTATAAATACACTCTTTTTAACTTTTGCAGTAGAGATAAAACTACACTCTGGAATTACTGCCGTAACCGATTTACCACTTCCTGTTGATCCTAAATAAATATAATGTGGTGTTTGCATATCAAACCATACATATTTATTATCTTTAGAATAATAAACAGGAAAACCACTTTTTTCAATACATGATACTTTTTCTTTTCTAAAGTTTTTTTCTATTTCACTTTTTGTTGACCATCTAGCACTACCATGTTCTTTATTATCTTTTATTTTTTGCCTAGATATTAGTGGCTCAATAAAATATAAAAATATCAATATTAAAGATACAATAACTAAAATTGCTATATATGGTGCTGACATAATTATCTTTCCATTTCTTCTTGTTCCATTGCAATTCTTATATCATCTAACATATCTTCATCAATCACTTTATAATCTTTTATACTTTCTTCTTTTTGTTGTAAACATACTAATCTATCAATTATATCTTTTCTTACATTTGGATCACATTTATTTAAAAATGGACCAAATGTTGTAATCATTGGCTCAAATATACTACTTTCAAAATCGTATATTTTCAAATCCGTACTTCCAAGTTTATCATTAATATCTACTATGACATCTGGTATATCTTCATATCTTACAACTATTTCTTCCATCCCTGTATCAACATAAACTAATTTAACCTTATCATTTAATAATTTCCTTATTTCTTCCTCATTATACTGTTTTAGTAATGGTTGATTCTCTTTCATTTTTATCTTCCTCCTCTATAAGTTTTCCTAAAAATGTTGTTTCGTTTTTTAATGAAATAACTAACATTTTATAACATTCTTTTTCTAATATATTTTTGGTATTTTTTATTTTAGTATTATATTTACTTATTTCTTTAATATTGTTTTTAATTCTATTTTTTATTTCTAATTGCAATTCATTATATTTATTAATCATATTTTGCATATTAGAAAATTCTAAATTTAGTTTTGTAAAATCCATTTTTATAACCTACCTTTCAAACTCATATTTAATATCTATAATTTTTATTTTTTCATTTTCATAAAAATCATAATCATCATCTGATATCGCTTCTAAAATATCCGAATAATCTACATCTTCAATTTTTTTCAAAAATTCATTATCTTTTACATAACATCTTGTAAGGAAATCTGCAATTTTTGGAGATGATAAATTATAATACTCATCATCTAAATATAAATCGTGTGCTAATTCTTGAATATCTTTTACAATATCATCACTTAATTCCTTTTCTTCATTTCTTGCAACAGAATAAATGCTATCATAAATGCTATAAATAGTTAAATTACCTTTATCTTCATTTGATAGTCTTTTATACATTTCTAAAGTATTCATCATTCTCTCCTCCTCTCTTGAACATTCACTTGATACTACACAAGCACAATACGAAAAAAGTATTAGCACAACTGCTAATACCCCAATTATTACATATGACATATCTTATCTCTCCATTTCGTTTTGTTGTCTTTTTTTAAATTCTTTACCTATTTTAATTCGTTCTTTCATATCCTGCTTTTGAAATTCTTTAAAACCATCATTTATTATTTTAAATATATCATTTTCTAATTGAAGATGATTATCAATATAATCATCAATTGCTATTTTAAAATCTTCCAAAGTTTCACATTTATAACTAGTACCAGATATTGATTTTCTACTTATGTAAACTCTTTTTTGTTTTTTTGAAAAATCAATATTGATATCAATGTCCCTTTCTAATTTAGAATAAGGATATTCTTTGAATTCAGTTTTTTCTAAATCATTCCAATCCAAAACAATATCTTCATCATCATATCTACTTTGGACTCTTTCACGAGCATCATTCTAATACCTTCCT
>CALVRD010000050.1 GCA_944358435.1 uncultured Bacilli bacterium
ATCACTTAAAAAACGGCAATAAATCTGATAAAGAAAAAGATCCGTTAAAAAACGGACTTTAGTCTAAAAATTTACGATATTAAAGGATATCATAACGGTTTAAAGTCAAATTAATTAATCTTACTTTTCCATGCTTTCACTCAAAAGCTCTTCTAAAGATAAAAATGTATAACCTCTTTGTGATATATAATCAATAATTAAAGGCAATTCATTAATCATCTGCTTAGTAAGAGGTAGAGAAATAATTGCTGAGTTAGAAAGTTTACCCTTAATAGTTTTATATGGATATTCTGTCACTCTAATAGTAGGAATAATAGTATGTAATTCTAATTTAGAACATAGTTCCAATACTTCTTTTTGATCATACTCAGCATAACAAAACTTCGGATTTCTCTTAGTTAAAGATGCTAAATAATTAAGAGCGCTATTAAAGTAAAGTTCATCATATTTATTATCATAACTTAAAAGTTCTATTTCCTGATTTAATAATGTCTTAATTAATGAAGTATTATTTTCAAGGAAAAGTCCATCTATAAATAAAGTAGTTTTAATATTTTTAGTATTTATAATATTAATTAGTTCTTGAAAATTATTATTACTATTTATTTTAAATACTAAGGCCACACTCTTATAATTATTATTTCCTTGAATAATATATTTATCATAATAATCATCAATAGAAATAGTTGGTTCTACTTCCTTAAAAGTAGTTAAAGCTTCATTATACATTCCATATTGTTTCATCTTTACATAACTTTCTTCATAATCAATTTCTCGTCCATTTTTACCTGGAATAATATTAGAACCAATTACTCTAGCATCTTCTGATGTAATTTGATACTTTTCACTTGATAACTTTATCTTTTGCATAATTGGATCTTTTTCTCGAATTAAATCAACTACTTTATCAGTATAGAAAAAACTAAATAATAAAAGTATAATTACAAAAACTGGTTTTAATATTTTTTTTAAATTCATCATATTCACCTGTTAAAGTATATGAAAAAAAGTTCATTTCTGAACTTTTTAATCTTTATTTTTTACTTTTGTTACTTTTGGTTCTGGTAAAGCATCTTTTCTTGAGAAATTTTGGCGTCCCTTTTTATCAGTGCCTAAAGCTTTAACAAGTATTTCATCCCCTAAAGAAACAACATCTTCAACATGATCTACTCTCTCATGTGCAAGTTGTGATACATGAACTAATCCTTCACAACCTGGCCATAATTGAACAAAGCAACCAAAGTCTTCAATTTTTACTACTTTAGCTTCATAAACCTTACCAACTTCTACTTCCCGAACAATTTCTTCAATCATTTGACGAGTTTTATTAATAATGTCACGATCAGAATGATAAATAATTACACGACCATCATCTTCTAATTCTACTTTAACTGCATTAATATTTGTTACTTCTGTAACATTTGAAGCATCACAAATAATCTTCGTAATTGTTTCACCGCCACGACCAATTACATCTTTTATCTTAGCCGGATTAATCATAAATGTTTCCATCTTAGGAGCATATGGAGAAACTTCTTTACGGGGTTCTTTAATTTCTTTAGCAATTACCTCTAATATTTGAAGACGAGCTTTTTTAGCTTGAGCTAAAGCTTCTTTTAAAATTTCTTTAGTAATACCCTTAATCTTAATATCCATTTGTAAAGCTGTAATACCATCTTTTGTACCAGCTACTTTAAAGTCCATATCTCCTAAATGATCTTCCATACCTTGAATATCTGTAAGAATTGTATAATCATCTTCATGAGTAATCAATCCCATTGCAATTCCTGCAACCGGAGCCTTAATTGGAACACCAGCTGCCATTAAAGACATACATCCAGCACAAATACTTGCTTGTGATGATGAACCATTAGATTCTAAGATTTCTGATACAACACGAATTGTATATGGGAATTCTTCTTCTGATGGAATAACTTGAGCTAAAGCTTTTTCACCTAAAGCACCATGTCCGATTTCTCTTCTACCTGGAGCTCCATATCTACCAGTTTCACCTACAGAAAATTGTGGGAAGTTATAGTGTAACATAAAACGTTTTTGATCTTCCATACTTAAACCATCAATAATTTGATGTTCATTTAAAGCCCCTAATGTTGTTACTGAAAGAGCCTGTGTTTCACCACGTGTAAATAAAGCTGAACCATGAGTTCTTGGAAGCAAATCAATTCCTGTAGATAATGGTCTAATTTCATCCATTTTTCTACCATCTGACCTTTGCTTTTCTTTAACTACAATACTTCTAAATAAATCATATTCAATATCTGATAAAACCATATTTACTTTTACAAGTAGCTGTTTTAATTCATCTTCCTTTAAAATTTCTTCATTTTCTTGTTTATATAATTCCAAAACTTCTTCTTTAATAGCATCAATTGCATCATATTTTTCAAGTTTTTCTTTAATTCGAAGTGCTTTATCCATCTTTTCAGTTGCAAGAGACTTAATTCTTTCTACCATTTCTGGTTCCGGAGTCAATGTCTCATACTCCATCTTCTCTACACCAATTTCAGCAATAATCTTCTCTTCAAAAGCAATTAATTCTTTAACAGCTTCATGTCCAAACATTAAAGCTTCTAGCATAACATCTTCTGATACTTGCTTAGCACTTGATTCAACCATATTAATTGCTTCTTTAGTTCCAGCTACAGTTAAATCTAAATCTGATTTTTCTAATTGCTCAGGCGTTGGATTGATTATTAGTTCTCCATCAACACGTCCTACTTTTACTCCCGCAATTGGTCCATTAAATGGAATTTTTGAAATTGAAACCGCTAAAGATGATGCAAACATAGCAGTTAATTCTGGAGAACAATCTTGATCAACTGATAAAACTGTTGATATAATTTGTACTTCGTTTTTAAAACCTTCAGGAAATAATGGACGCATTGGTCGATCAATCATACGTGCTGCTAAAGTAGCAGCTTCACTTGGACGACCTTCTCTTTTAATAAATCCACCTGGTATTTTCCCAACTGAATATAACTTTTCTTGATAATTTACAGTTAATGGGAAAAAATCAGACAATAAATTAACGGTTTTACTAACAACTGCTGCTGTTAAAATAACAGTATCATTATATCTAACAAGAACAGCTCCATCAGCTTGCTTGGCTAACTCCCCATGCTCAACAACCAACTTACGTCCATGAAAATCCATTTCAAATACTTTTTTATTCATTCTTTACCTCTTCTTCTCTTCCGAAAAAAAAGACACTAAAAATAAGTGTCTACTTTCTTAATCCTAATTTTTTAATTACTTCACGATAACTTTGGATATCTTTTTTAGCTAAGTATTGTAACATATTTCTACGTTGTCCAACTTTCTTTAAAAGTCCTCTATTTGAATGATAATCATGTGTATGAACTTTTAAATGTGCTGTTAAATCGTTAATTTCTTTAGTTAAAATAGCGATTTGTACTTCTGCTGAACCAGTATCCTTTTCGTTTTTAGCAAATTCTTTTACAATTGCCGCTTTTTCTTCTTTTGTTAATGCCATATTAACACTTCCTTTCTTATATATTCACCAAAACCAAGTAAAAAGTCGGAAATTCTTTAAACTGGGAATTGGTAAGTACTTGTATTATACTATTGTTTATTATGTTTGACAAGCACTTTTTCAACTGTTTATGACAATTCTAGTACATATGACTACCATATATTATTAGAATAAAAGACTACAATTTAAATTTTCATTTAATTTGCTAGTCGTCATAGTCGTTACCTCCTAGATTTCCTACTTAATAGATAAAGTAATCTTATTATTCATAGGCTTAAACTCCAACAAATGCTGCCATATTCATTTTTTTATTTATTTTCTACTTTGACTTTTAATCTTTCACTAACTATAATATCATGTTCTTTTACTATTTTATTTACTACACTTATAAAATTCTTTAATATAACCACTATTTTTAAATTTATTAAGAAAAGAGTCATGAACAAATCTTGAGCAATCAAAAGTCTTATTAATTAGTATTTTTTATTCATTAATAGGATATAATCTAAACTTATATGCATTATAATCTTTATGTTTAAAATCATTTCTTAATTTTATTATATTATAGAACGTAATTTAGCAACCGGTAATATATTCTTTTATTTTTTTCAAATTTATGATATCTTTATTATGGTGATAAGATGGAAAAAAATAAAAATTTGCTTAAAAATATTAGTAAGCTAATTTTAATATATTTACTATTTAGAGCAAGTACATATTTGCAATTAATACCTATCTGGATATTTCAATTAGAAAAATTTACTCCACAACTAGAAGTCCTACTTAGTTGTTTTTCAAACTTAATATTATTAATGATTTTATTTTTCATTTATAGAATTGATTTAAGAAAAGAATGGAAAAAATTTAAAGACTCTTTTAATATTTCAATTGATAGATGTTTTAAGTATTGGCTCATTGGTTTAACAGGAATGATGATATCAAATATACTTATTAATACAATATTTAGATTAGGTCAAGCAGATAATGAACAACTAGTTCAAGGAATGATTGTGGCCCTACCATTAGTAATGTTATTAAATGCTGGATTTATCGCTCCTATAATTGAAGAATTAGTTTTTAGAAAAGCTTTTAAAGATGCAATTCCTGGTAAGTGGAAATTTATACTTATATCAGGATTAGTCTTTGGATTTATGCATGTACTAGCAGCAACAACTTGGATTGATTTAATCTTTATCATTCCTTATAGTTGCTTAGGTATAGCCTTTTCCTATATTTATTATGATACTAATTCCGTATTCTTTTCAATATTAGCTCACATATTACATAATACAATATTAATACTTATCTCAATCTTTTAATATATACATTTAAAGAAGGATTTACCCTTCTTTTTTTAATATATTTTAGTCATTAGTAGCCTCTTCGTATATTCTTCTTTTATGATAACTCTCCCACTACTTGATCTTCTAGAACAGTTTTCTCTTTCAAATAAACAAAGAGCATCATTTATCTTTCTAATATTATAAAAATCTAAATACCCTTTTATATTCATATCAAGCATTTCGCTTGTAATGTAACAAAAAACATCATAATCAAATGCCTCAATTATATGTAAATAAGGATGAGAACTTCTTCCGCATAAAACTGCCCCATTATCAATTGTCGCTGATCCATGTTCTCGTTGAGGAATTAATAAATGATGAAAAGTATAAATATCTCCTCTAACTAAAGTATAACCCATAAAGTCATAACCCAGTTCTTTTATTCTAAACTCTCTTATCATTTTCCTTGTTACATTTCGCATTAAAATCACCATTTTTTACTTCTAACTATATTATACACCATATATTAAATTACTTAAAATAACTTTAATAATATTAAATAATTTCTTCGTCTTTATTTAAATTATTTTCTTTAATTATTTGAGCTATTTCCTCAATAAATGGACTTCTTTTCTTCGGATCTCTATTTGTTAGTAAATAAACATGATTCTTAGTTCTAGTTAAAGCTACATAAAATATTCTTCTCTCTTCTGCAAAAGGAATACTCTCCTCTATTAATTGCTGCTTAAATAAACCATCTAACCAAAATGAAGAATGTTCACTATTAGGAAAATTATTATTTAAACCAATAACAATTACTTCATCACATGTTAATCCTTTTGACTTATGAATAGTCATTCCTTCTATCATAATATCTTCATACCCAACATAAGTAATTTTATTACCAATATCATCTTTTAAATCAATCTCATCAAAACACTTATTTATCATACTATTATTTCTAGCAAGAATCATTATTCTATGATTAGGATTTTTATTATGAATTCTTAAAATTAAATTTTTAAGAACTGTATATTCATCTGCAGCTTCATCATCAAAAACAATAAATCTAATTGGGTTAACTAAATCCTTATTAGAATATAAATTTTTCTTTATTTGCGTATCATTACGCATAATAAACTCCCCAGAATAATTAATTAAACTTTGACTATTACGATAAGTATTACTTATTTTTAATAGTTTTGAATCTTTAAAATACTTTTGAAAATTATAAATATAATCAATCTTAGAACCACTAAATCCATATATTGATTGCCAATCATCACCAACGGCCACAACTTTAGCATGATTACGCTCAGCAATACTCTTAGTAAACTCATATCTTTCTTGTGAAATATCTTGATACTCATCAATTATAATATATTGAAAATTTAGTCTATTATTAGTTCTCAAAGTAGAAATATATTTATTTGCATAAAATATTAAATCGCCAAAGTCAAAACCATAATCAGTTGATCCATATAATGTTTTCTGATAATATCTATAAAAATCAATTATATAATTAGCTTGTTTTCTTGCTGTATCTTGCTCATCATTAGATAAAGTTGTTAAATAATTACTTATAATTTCATAGTACTTTTCTCTCTTAGAACTTAACTTAATCGCATCAATAGAATTATAAAAATAAAACATTAAATTATATACCTGAGCAAGTGGATTAGCATCTAAAATTAATTCATAAATTTCTATCGTTGATAAAGGTCTAAGAGTAAAACCAATTCTAAGTAATTCATTTTTTAAATAACTAATTATATTTTCTCCATTATCAGAACTTATAGATATAAATTTATTATGATGCTTTAAATGATAATTTTCTTTTAACTCTTTAATTCTCTTATATTTTTGATTAACTAACTCATCCTCATCAGCAAAACCAAAATATTCTATATAAACTTTTTCTCCAAAGAAATTCAAAGTAAAATCAGGCTTATAAATCTTATTTTCATCCATCAACTTATCATATATTTTTTCATATTCATAACTAATTCCATTACAAGCCAAAAAATTTGCAATAATAGCTTCTCCCTTAGATTTTACTAACTCATTTTTTAATGTAAAAACATTTTCTTGATTTAGACTATTTTCAATTTTATAAAAAATTACTTTTCTTATCTCTTCTAAAGAGTGAAATTCTGCTATTTTAGATTTCTTATAAGCTTCGAAGTATTCGTCAAAAGTCTCATATTTTTCATAATTATTTAGAAAATGTTTACCAAAAATCCAATTAGAAAAAGCATTAGAAAATATATCAATTATTTCTTTAACTTTATCTTTATCTGAAAAAATCTTATCTTTAAAATACCTATAAAATATATCTCGTCTAACATTATTATCAACTATATAACATTTTCTAGTATTAAATATTTCTCTTATATGCATATAACCTAAAGAGTGAAATGTCGTTACCTTAGTTGGAATATTAAAGTCATAACAAATTCTTTTTTCAAGTTCTAAAGTTGATGCTTTAGTATAACTCATTACCAATATTTCTTCTGGTGGAACATTCTTTTTATCAACTAAAAATTTAACTTTAGATGAAATAGTAGTCGTCTTACCAGTACCTGCACCAGCAATTATTAAAGAAAAATCTTCATCAGCTAAAATAACTTTTCTTTGCTCTATATCAAGATTAATATTAGAATCAATATTAGTATACATATTATCAAAATAGTCTTTATACTCTATTAATTCTCTATTTAAAACCTCTTCATTATATTTTTCTAAATCAAAGTCATTAGGAACAATATAACTATTATCTTTAACTCTATTATATAAATGTTTAGATATATATTCCTTATTTTTTAATTTACTTATAAATAACGCTTCCACTACAACCACCTATTATAATAATAGCACATATCAAAGAAAAAGAAAAAAACATATTCCTAATATTTTTAGAAATATGTTCATAGTAACTTATGCTTCTTGTCCTCGTTTTATCTTTTTATCAACAAACGCAAGTACTAAACAAATTACTCCTTGAATAATTAAACTTATAAAATAACCTTTCCAATAACCATCTGTAATTATAAAGTTTAGATAAATTAAAGTATAAACCATATAAAATACTATTAAAGAGAAAATATAAGTCAAAAACAATAATAAAGTAGGAGCTTTAGTATTTTCTACTAAGAAATAATATATCATAAGATTTATAAAATGACTTACTACATATCCACAAAAATGTCCACTCATACTACTTAGAGTAGTATTTCTACCTAAGGCAAAGTTCATTATAAGTATAAATAAAACCATTGATACTCCAGATACTGATATAGCAGTTACAGTTTTAGCATAATTATACTTTTTAGTAATGTAATTAGCTATAAAGAAAACTAAAGGTAATCCAAATAGTGAATAACTCAATTCAATTCCACCTAATGTAAACATATAAGTACTTAATGAGTATAATAAAATTGTTAAAGTAGCAAGTAATAAAATATACATCCAACTATCATCATATTTGAGAGTGTAAAAAACTTTGTGTAAAGTTACCAATCTATGGTAATAAGATTTTTTAGAGATTGAAGAACTCAGTCTC
>CALVRD010000051.1 GCA_944358435.1 uncultured Bacilli bacterium
TTTTGTCATGCCATAATATTCTAAATTAAATTTTTTATTTTTTTAATAAAAAACTATTGATTTATATTAGCAAGTTTGTCTTCTTAAAAGAAACAGCAATTTTTCCCAGTGGTTCCTTGTTTTCACAAATTAGTTGTCTTATATCATCAAAATTTGATATTCTTTCTAGTTCTAGTCCACATTCATTTAATCCTACAATGAAATCACTAAGTTTACTATAGAAAATACGCATATTGCTATCATCTTCAAATTCATCTATCTGTAACATTTTTCCACTACGCCTATAATAGAAATAACCATAATTAAAAGATATACCAACGTAATCATTTAATATAGCTCTTTTATTGGTAATATTTCCATCTTCAGAAATAAAATTTGTATCTACAAAAACTGAAAAAGAAGGACATATAGCAATACCATTATATGAAGTATCATTATTTGATAAGTAAGTTATCATTTCTTTTAAAAGAGTAATAGAACCATTAACGGCTGCTTCAGTATCAATCATTTCTAATATTTCTTGTTCAGTAAGTGCATCATATAAAGGTCCATCCTCGCCAATAAATTGCGTATATTTGTTTTTATTACTAAAACTTTGCTTTAAGTACACTAAATCATTCTTATTCACTTTTTTGCAGTTCCTTTCTTAACATATAATCTTCCTGTATATTCTTGATAACTTTCTTCACTACCAAAAAATTTTATTCTATTTCCTTCGCCTAGACCATAAAGTTTAGCTGGTCTTGTTCCAAATACTTCTAACAAAGAATTATTTATGGCTATTCGATGATGAGAATCAACTTTTACTTGTTCAATTGCTGATGAACATAATTCTTTTCGTATAGTTTCCACTTTTCTTATAACATTATCATTAGTTGAAGTAATTGCCAATGTATCCAAGTAAATAACTTTATCACTAAGAACTTTTAACGAATAAGCTGTAAGTTGTTGATTGTTTTCAGTGCATAAAACAATTTGTTCCCCTGCTTCACTATTAAAATAAGATGGTAAAATAATTCGTCCCTTTTCATCAACACCACATGAAAAAGAACCAAAAATAGGCATATCTCCTAACATAACCAATCCCCCTAAAATTGTTACTAATTATACCACAAAATAAGGAAAAAGTCAATTAATTCCAACCTGCAAGAGGTTTTTCTATTCTATTTTCTTTCTTTTTTTACAAACGAATTTACAATAATATCAAAGCTATCATTATATTTAGAAAAATCTTTCTTATTTATTGTTAACTTATAAGTTATTAAGGTATTTTCTTGAAACTCAGTTACTATTTTAATAGTTTCTTTATTAGATTCATAAATACCAGTACACATATGATCAAGGCAATTATAACCACTATTTTGATGCCTACTACTATCAATCATATTATTCATAGTTATTTTAGAAATACTGTCATATTCCAAATTTATATAATTATTTTCTCTTTCAGAAATCTTGATTCTAATATCTGCTAAGTCATCCATTGATGTAATTTTAATTTCTTTTTTGTTATTATGTACTTTGAAATTACTATAATATTTAAAACTAATATTATCTTTTTTATAAGTTAATACAAATACTTTATTATAAAAAATTAGAAATGCCGTGGTTAAACTAACTACTAAAAAAGAGCTAATCATATAAATTAATAGTTTTCTTTTTTCCTTACTCATTATTATCACCAAATATATAATAAATCAAATTTTCTACATTTTACAAGGTAAAATTTCAAATAAAAAGTCAATCTGCCGACTGACAATTTAAATAAAGTATAACTAGTATTTTACTTTATATTTTTAGAAAATTTTTTCTTCATTATAATATAACTTGTAATAAGCCATACGAATAAAAGTATGTAACCTATAGTAATAATCTTTGAATTAAAGTGCATAATTAGAGAGACAAATATAAAAATTGTAATCATAAGTGTTATGCAACAATCAATTACTAAAAGTTTATTTCCTTCCTTTGAACTTAAAATCTTATTTTTTTTCTTTCTTTTCTTTCCTGTTTTTTTCATTTTTAGCTCTCCTTATATACTAGAAATATATCATAATCATGTTTTAATAGCAATTATTTTTAGTTACAATTAAGTAGTAAAATTACTTTTTATTATTATCAACTATAGCTTTTAATAAATCCAATGTATCATATTTATTTTTTTTATGTTTTTCAGATTTCTTTATATTTTCTTCATTTAATAAAAATTTGTAGTCTTTGTATTTAAAGTGTTTTTCATATACTAACTTTGTTGTATTATATATATTAGCTATTAATTTATATTTATTTTCTATACCAAACTCCTAATAATTTTATTATGCAATATAAATTTTAATTTAACAGAACATATATTAAATTTTTCTTTATAAAGTAAGAAAAATAGTTTAGAATATATAATTAATTGTGGAGGTGCTATGAAAAAATTAGAAGAAATAAAGAAAACATTAGAGTTTTATGTATTAGCTAACAAATTAAAAACAACATTTACGGATGAAGACAATATTTACAGTGTTGCGGATAATATTTTTGGTAGTATGATGTTAGCGATTGCTATGGATTCAGAATTTAAGGAAACTGATAATATTGGAAGATTATTAAGAATGATGGTTTTAAGTGAATTTTCAAAATTAAATCCTGATTATTCTATAGAAGATAATTTAAAAAAAGGCAAACAATATAAAGAAGAAATAAATGAGGTTAATCTTTTACAGACAAAAGATGCTAAGCTTATATATAAATATAAGATGCTAGATCAATCACTTACTAAATTGCTTTCAGATTTAGAAGGAGTTTTAGAATATCAAGATTTATTAGAAGAAGGAATTAAAATTTTGAGGCCGCAAAATTCTGAAGAGCTTTCAAAATATGAAGAAATATTTAGATTTTATTATCTTAACTTTAAATTAAAAAATCTAGTTAGAACTGGCTGGAACGAAGATCATTGGAATATAAATTCTAAAAGAATTGAGAGAATATCAGAACACGTTGTTGGAACACTTGCCTTAGCAATAGTTATGGATTCAGAATTTGATTATAATGAAGAAATAGACTTTTGTAGAAATATTGATATAGATAGAATATTAAAGATGCTTGCATTACATGAACTTGGGGAAACATTAATTGGAGATTATACGCCATTTGATAATATTACTAAAGAAGAAAAAAAAGAAATTGAGAATAAGGCTAGAGTTGAGGCAATTGGAAATTTAAGTGAAAAAAATAATTTGCTAGAAATGTTTTGGGACTTTGAAGAAAAGTTCTCAAATGAAGCTAGATTTTCATACTTCTGTGATAAGATTGAAGCTGATTTGCAGTCTAGATTCTATCAAGATTGTGGATTACATAATTCTTTAGATAATCAGAGTAATAATCGAACATTTAAAAGTCCTAAGGCTATACAAATTTTACAAGATGGTGCTAAAACGCCATTTGATATGTGGTATGGACTTGATATGAATATATATAAGGATAGTCAAGAATTTCCAGAATTTGCAGATATGTTAAAATTAGTACGTGATAACAATTTATTTACATTAAGTAGTGGCACTACTAAGCAAAAGATAGACCTTTCAGAAGAAGAATTTAATTATTTAGTTGAAAAGATAGGTAAAGTTGCTAAAATATTACATGAAGATGATAGAGTTGATTGCCTATATCTTGCAACTTATCAAAATGAAGATAATGATAAAGGTAGACTATGTTTTATGACATTATTAAACGTTGATGCCTACTACTCCGGTTTTGAACTATTAATGGATAAAATTAATGATTTTTTTGAAAGTAAAAATAATGGATTTATAATTGATTTTTATTATGACTATACGGATGATTATTTTATAGCAGCGCCAATAGAAATTAAATTAATGAGATTAGCTGATTCAAGTATAATTTTTGATAAAAGTGGTAAAGTAACAGAAATTAAAAATGCAAATAAAGAATATCAGTTTCATTATCCAGTTGATCTAGTTGAATATGAACCACCAATTGACAAAACTTTAATATATAAGTTTAAAAATAATTAAGATAATTTGACTAGTTTAATTGCTAGTCTTTTTTATTGCAAAAGAAATAGTTTTCTTGCTCTATAAATTTTATTATTTACAAATTCTATTGTAATTTTTAAAATAATTAATTGCATTTTTTTAATTTTAAATTAATCATTAAAATTAACATAATTTTTACTTAATTTTTCTTTAATTTGCTATTACGATTATATAATAATTAAGCAAGATATCACTTACTATATTTATTAACCTATTTTCGATATATAAATTTTTATTAGGATTGTGAAAACAAGAGTACTTTGATATTCTTCAAATATTTTTCTTACTAAAAATTTTAATATTTCAATAATTGCACATATAAAACAGCATGCAGGTTGTGTTAAAAAATATACTCCCGTAATTTTATCAGTATTCTTTTCCATTTTATGACTTTTGGAAAAATTATAATTTATTATTTAGATTTTAAACAATTGCCAATAACTATACCTATTAAAGATATAAAACCATATAATAATATCATACTTATATGAGGAATATTTATTTTATCAAAGGCCAACATATTAGCTAAACTATATGTTGAATATTGAAATAACATAACACTAATTCCAAAAAATATAGTTAATAAATATTTTTTATTGTTTTTAATTTTATGACCATATATTATAGAAATAATAGTAATACTTAAAGGGAATAAAATATAATAAGTCAAAATTCCAAATCCAAGACCACAATCATTTATATTTGTCCAAAAAACTATTTCTAAAATTGCCATAATAAATAAATACAAATATACTAGATAAAAGTTTTTTATATGTTTTTTCATAATCAATCCTCCGTTTTTAGCAAATTACTATTTTTTTAGCTAAATTTTAATTTATCTTTTTATAATTTTCCTTTTTCATATATTATATTAATAATTTTATCTCCTGCTGATTGTTTGCCTAATAGTGTTTATGAAATAAATATTAATAATCCATTTATAAAAATTTCCGTAATTTTGTAAATTTTATTTTAAGAAAGAAATAATATGAAAAATTAAATTTTATAATAAATAATTACTTTGCTTTTTTATTAGTTTTTTCTTTCAAAAGTTCTCCTTCATAATTATAAATATCTAAAGGCATACCCTTTTTATTGCAAAATTCAGAAATCATATCAACAATTTTTAAGATATTTTCATTATATAAATCTTTTTTTTCAAATGGTAAAATAATTCCCTTAATATACTCTTCGCTAACTAAATCTTGAACCTGTACTTCACCCAATTCTAATCCATGTGTTTCTTCACTAGGAACAACTTTAATATCTTTAGATATAGCAAATGCTATATAATTGTAATCAAAACAATTTATCACTTTATGAGATTTCATTCTAATTGCTTTTTTTATAAATTTATTATTTGGATCACTTAACGATACCCTATCAAAATGAATATCATCCATATAATATATATATTCTTTTTCATGAGGAATATCAAATTTAAAAGGACTATTTCCAGAACTATAAACTAATCCCATTTCCTCTAATTTTTTTCTAGAATAAATACATTTAGCGGCTAATATTGATTTTAAACGATTATAAGTTTTCGAATCACTTATATCTCCAATTTGATGTATATAATATTCTAACATAAACGACCTCTTTAAATTTATTTTATGTATCTCTTTAACAATATAATTGTATCACTTGTCAAGATATTTTAATAATATTGTAAATAGAAAAATCAACCAAAACTGATAATTTTTTTATTATTTACTTACTCCTAATTTATAATCATTTATTAAACATTGATTCTTGTATTTGCTCTAAACCTACTTTATTTGTTTCTTTAACACCTACAATAGTTGAATTTTTAAAAAATCTTCTATTTCATCTTTTATATTAATCACATCTTCATTAATCATAAACTCAAATTCATAAGTTTTGTTTTTTTCTATATATTTTTTGCTAATTTCATTAGATTTTTAAATCATTTCTTTCAATTCTTTTTCGTAGTTCTTATTATTAATTAATACTTTAGAAAACAAAGAATAAGTTATATACTTTGCATTTTCTTTAAAATACTCTAACAATTATGGCACAACTATTTATAAAATTCACCACTTTTCAAAATTAAGGCACAAAAAAGAACACATTCCTGTGTTCAAAGTTTTATTAATTAAGCATATCTTTAATTTCATTTATTTTATTTTCGTAATTATTATCAAAATTTTTAATATTATTATTATCTTGTGGACTTCCACTACAAAAATAATTTAAAAATGTAAATTTAAAATTCATCCATTCACTAATTCCTAAAAAGTATTTAATAATGTCATTAATTTCTTCTTCATTATCTTCGTAAGTACCTTGACCAGACAAAATTAAATAAACTTCTTTATTATTAAAATAATTGTGATAGTAAAATGGATATAATCTATCAATTACATTTTTTAATAAACCTGTAATACTACTCATATATATTGGACTTGCAATAATAATTTTATTTGAATCAATTATTTTCTGATATATATTTTGACTCACATAATCATCTAATACACAAAAATTATCTAGTTTTTTTACACATGAATTACAGCCTAAACAATATTTTATATCTTTGCGAGATAAAGATATTAGTTCATCATTTTCCTTTTTTATATCTTTTAAAATTGTATAACAATTTTGCTCTCTATTACTACCATTAATAAACAAATTCATTATCGATCATCTCCCAACTTTTAAAATATATACATTCTAACTTGTCATTAAATTTAATTTCATAAATTCCATCATAGTTTACATCATTTTGTTTCAAAATCCATTGTACAATAACTATATATCCATCAATAGCAAGTAAATCTATTTCTATGTTTTGTATATTTTCTTTTTTTACATGTTGCCATTATTTAACTATTTCTTCAAAAGTAGTATAAGGCTTCATAAATGGTGTTTTTTGATAAAAATATGTGTTTTTAAATAATGAAACAACATTATCAATATCTTTAATAAACCAATACTTTTTTAATTTATTTGACCAATTTTCTACATATTCTTTATTCATAAAATAACTTTCTTATTTCATCTTCTTGTTTTCTTCTTTATAAAATCCATAAACAGGACTGGAATAGTTTCTATTAAAAATCCTTTCAGCAAATTCAACACCATACATATTCATTTTATTAATCATATACTCTTTAAATCTAATTGGGCTATATTCTTCAATTTTAAAATATTTTTTTTGATAATATAATGAAAAGAAAAGATCTGTTAAATCTAAATCTACTAAAGTATCAATCCCATTTTCTAAACAGCATTCGGCAACGCGGCTTACACAATCACTAAAGTGAAACCCTCCAATAACAATTTTATCTACAAATCAAAGTTGATTAATTAAGTATTGTTCATTTGGATATTTTATATCTTTATCTTCTTTTTCAGTTCCATCATCATTATATCCACTAGCTTGTTTAAAGGTAATATCAGTATATATAATTTTATCATTTGGCATAGGATTAATTCCAAATATTTCTTTATCATGGTACAAAGCATATACTATTTGATAACCTTTCTTTCTATATCTTTCGTTTATACACTTATTAAGAACATCAAATGGTTTTTCTCTTTGCATTTCTTCATAAAATTCATTTGTAAATAAAAAAACTTTATTAAATTCCTGCATAGGATATAAATATAAAAAGATTTTATTTTCCACCTTACCATCTCCAAGTGATATAATTTTACCATATTTAGACATTTATTTAAAGTATAGTATATTTGTCATTATCAAATTTATTCTATTTTTTATAAATTATTTGCAACAATAAAAATAAGGTTAATTTTAATTAACCTTATATATTAAAAGCCGTTTGGTTCGACTAATTTTCCTATGGAGCGAATAACATACAAGTTACGAACTTTGTTTACTTTCTATAAATAATTATATAGAAATTGATATTAATTTTCAATGGTAGCATGGAGGATTTTTAAATTTTATAGTATAATCTTATTAGTTTATAATACAAA
>CALVRD010000052.1 GCA_944358435.1 uncultured Bacilli bacterium
AGCCTATGTATAAAATTATTGTTAATAAAATAGAAGATAAAAAGATAAAATTAGATATTTATATGAAAACAGGAGAAAGTCTTTATACTACTTCTGATAATTTAGGTAGAAAGTTTCATTTATTAGAAAGCGATACAACAAGTAACAGCAGTTTCTGCGGTAGTTAATGGTGGTTATTTATATAAACCATATATTGTTAAAAGTATTTCGGAAAAAGAGACTAATTCAATTATTGAGGAAAAAAGTAAAACATTAGTTAGAAAGGTAATTAGTAGTGAAACATCTAGTATTATGCGACATGCTTTAGAAAGTGTTGTTGCTCAAGGTGGAGGGAAATCGGCTTATATTGATGGATATCGTATTGGAGGAAAAACGGGAACTGCCCAAAAAGTAGAAAATGGTAGATACTTAGTTGGAAATTATATTATGTCATTTATGGCTGTTTTACCAGCTAATAATCCTGAAGTAGTTCTTTATTTAGCAATTGATAATCCTAAAAATACAGCTTTACTTTCTAGTTATACAACTACACCAATTGCTAGAAGAATATTACTAGATATTATTGATGCTCTTGGCATTGAAAAACAAGAAGGTGGGTTAGAAAAAGACTTAGAATGGACTGATAAAATATTATATAATGTTCCAAATGTTGAGGGACTTTCAGTCAAGGAAGCAAAGAAATTATTGGTAAACTTTAATATAGAATATACTGGTACTGGGGAAGTTGTTGTTTCACAGTCACCGGAAGCAGGGGAAAAACTAGAAGATCGAGGAACAGTTCGATTACTTATAGAATAAAATATACTTCTATTTTTTAAAAATATGGTAAAATTAATATGGTGATTATATGGATGAGACAATTGGAGCAAAGGGTAGTAGAAATGATAGACGAAGATCTTTAATTATTACAAAAGAACAAGAAAAAAAGTTGAAAAAATATAAGAAAGAACAAGATAAGTATTTGTTTGAACAAGAAGAAAAAAAATTAAAAATTTTGCAGGTAAAAACAGCAGCAATTGCAGTACCATTAGTTGTTACTGGGGCTATATTCAAAGAATTGCTTACTCCAAAGAAAAAGGAAGAATATATAGTTGATAAGAAAAAATCACTAGAAAAAGGCGGAACTGGAGAATTACAACATGCACCTTCAGTTAGTGTTAAAATAACTACGGAAAGATTTGAACAAAATTATAATTTTGGACAAACAGAAATAGAAAAAAAATTACCAATAGAAGAAAAAGTAGATGTAGTACAAGTTGTAGAACAAAATAACATTTTAATGCCAACTACTATGATTGACAATGGGTTAGATAGATTAAAAAATCGTGAAATTGTTGATTATTATATAGACAAAATGCAAGAATTACGAATAGATTTAAAACAGGTAATCTATGAATATAATCTTATTGAAAAAGATAATAGAGATGTTTATGAGTCTAAGATAGCTCAAGAACTTTTAGATAAGTTGAACGTAATAACTAAAAAAATTGAAAAACTAAAAAAATTGCTTGATTTAGAAAATGTGGTTGATTACGATCGAAATTATATAAATATTTTAATAGAAGATTATTTAAAAGATTTCGAAAATAGTAAAATAGTAGATGAGATAAAAGATTCAGATTTATATATTTTAATTTCTTCAAAGATTCAAGAATTAACTGAAAAAAGTAAAAGATTAAATGAGGAACTTACTTCTAAAAAGGAAGAAATTGGATTAGATGAGGAATATTTTAAAGAATTACAAGAACATTATGATTTACTTGATAAGTTCAATAATTCATTATTAAGATTTCAAGCTGATCAAGATGTTTTGATTCGTGATTTGGAGAAAAAAATTGCTAATGCGATAACTGAAGAGGAAAGAATAAGAATTAGATTTCGCTATCTTCAAAATCAAAGCCATGTAATTTTAGATTTATTAGCACCACAACTTTTGATACCAAGTGCTAATAGTGGAATGAAGATAGCTTTTGCTGTTGCTAGCTTAATTCATATAGCTAGAAATCAAATTAGACCAAGAAAAGAAGTTAGTCGTTATCGTATTATAAATGTTACTGATTATGCTAAGACTATAACTAATAGTATTGATGCTATAGAAAAGTCTTTAAATTTACTTAATAAGTCAAAAAAACAATTAGATGATATGTTAAAAGACTTTCGGGAAAATTATAAGCAATATATTGGTCAAGTAAAAGAATGTGATCAATTACTTGATAATTTAGAAACAATTCTATCAGAGTTGATTGAAAAAGAAGAAGAATTAAAAAGATTAAAAAGAGAACAAGAAAAAAACTTAGATAAAAATAATGAAAAGGTTAAACTAATTAAAAAGCATGAAGATGCATAATATTAGTAATGTAAAGTTTTGTCTAAAATTAGTTGTTTTTTCATAATAATAAATTAATTATGATATAATGTTACAAGAGAAATGGAGTGACAAAAATGTTACTATTAACGAAAGCAATTTTCGCTATAATGATTGGATTCTTAATGTCTGTTACATTAGGATTAATTGCTATTCCTTTATTAAAGAAAATGCATATAGGCCAAAAAATAAGTATTTTTGTAGGAGAGGCACATCGTAAAAAAGAGGGAACTCCTACAATGGGTGGTTTAATCTTTATTATACCAACTATAATTGCAACTGCAGGCCTTATTGTTACTGAAAAAATATCATATACTTCAAATTTAGGAATTGTTTTATTAGTGTTTTTAGGTTATGCATGTATTGGTTTTTTGGATGATTTTTTATCAATTCGAAAAGGTAATAATGAAGGATTAACTGTTTATCAAAAATTATTTATGCAAGTTTTAATAGCTATTGGTTTTTTCTATATTTATATGCGAAGTGGGGGACAAACATCTTTAGTTGTTGGAACACTTCACATTGATATCGAAATGGGTTGGCTTTATGGTTTATTTATCTTGTTTGTTTTAGTCGGCTCTAGTAATGCAGTTAATTTAACCGATGGTTTAGATGGTTTAGCTGGTGGATTATCAGCTATTGCTTTTATAGCATTTAGTTTGATATCTTTAGTTGTAGGATTTGAAGATATTGGTATTTTTAGTTTAATTCTTGTTGGTAGTTTATTAGGTTTCCTAATTTATAATACTTATCCAGCAAAGGTATTTATGGGGGATACTGGCTCCTTAGCATTAGGAGCGGCAATGGGAGCTATCGCAATATTAACACATCGTGAATTAACTTTATTGGTGGTTGCTAGTATTTTTGTTATAGAGACACTAAGTGTTATTATTCAAACATTCTGGGTTCAGGTATTTCATAAAAGATTATTATTAATGTCACCACTTCATCATCATTTTGAAAAACTTGGTTGGAAAGAAACAGACATTGTAAAGCTATTTTGGGTATGTGGACTAGTTTTATCAATGGCTGGTATAATATTTGGTGTTTGGTTGTAAAAAATAGATTTAAGTGTATGTAGGGGATGATTTTAATCATCCTTTTGTATTATTAAAAAATAGAAAAAATATCTAAGGTAGTAAAATAATACTTAATTAATTGATGTAGAAATTTTATTTTGACTTTATTAGGAGATTATGAAAAATAGATATGAACATACTGGAATGGTTGCTCTTCAATAAAATTGTTCAAAAGTGGATTTTGGATATTATTGGAGTAATTATAATAAGATTGTTTTTATGTTAAATTATGAAATATCTAAGTCTGTTAACTCTTAAAAATAGTAAATTGTAGGTGATATTTTAGATGATTGAGCATATTAATTAACTAGGATTTCATCTATACTTGGGGTTTTTACTAAAATATATCTTTGATGTGATTATGTTGCAATTTTAATATACACAGAAATTATTACTTGATGATATATATTTTATCTAAAAAAGATTGCTATTTGACTAGTTAAGTTAGAGTAGATATTTTTCCAGTTGTTGGTCTTGTAAACATTAACTTTGATTATTATTTAGAGAAATTTGGAAGCTTAAGAAGATAATTATAGTGATTTGCTTATAAAAAGAAGTTAATTATATGAATTTTATTTCATGGATGTAAATAAAAAAACAAATGCTTGAATGTTGTATTTGTTTTCTTATAATAAATTTTATTTTAAGATGAGGAAACTTCTGTTTATAATATTTTTATTGTTTTCTACTAATGTTAAGAATTATTCCTACACTAAACATAGAAATAAGTAGGCTAGAGCCGCCATATGAAAGAAATGGTAATGTAACACCCGTTACAGGGATCATTCCAATAACTACCATTAGGTTCATTAATGTTTGAAATATCATTTGAAAAATAATTCCAAAAGATAAGTATTTGGAAAATAAGTCGGGAGCATTTAAAGATATTTTTATACTTCGCCATAAAATTAAAGCAAAAAGTCCTACTACAATAAAAGCTCCTGCTACACCAAATTCTTCAGCTATTATTGAGAAAATAAAATCAGTTTGAGGTTCTGGTAAGTAGAAATGTTTTTGAATAGAGTTACCAAATCCGGTACCTAATAAGCCACCAGGACCAATTGCATATAATGATTGAATTATTTGAAAGCCGGTACCTAATGCATCACTCCAAGGATCAATAAATGAAGTAATTCTATCCATTCGATAGGGGGCAATTATAATTAAGATTACTACACCCACTAATCCTAGGATTCCTCCTGCCATAAAAAATTTTATATCGACTCCAGCAATAAATAAAAGTGAAATTATTGCCATTACGAGTATTACTCCAGTTCCTAAATCTGGTTGAAGCATTATAAGAGCAAAAAATAATAAAGTAATTCCAAGTATGGGGAAAATTCCTTTTACATAGTTCTTAACAAATTTATCACTATTTGAAAGATATTTACTAGTAAAAATAATTAATCCTAGTTTAGCAGCTTCACTAGGCTGAATTCCTAAAGAACCAATTCCAAACCAGGATCTACTACCGTTTCTTACACTACCAATTCCAGGTATTATAACTAAAATTAATAAAATTAAACAAATTAAAATAATTAGATTGGCTTTTTCATAGTAAATTTTATAATTTATTTTAGAAACTATATACATTAATAAAAAGCCAATTAAGAAAAAAATACTTTGATATTTTATATAATGAAAGGAATCATTAAATTTATAATTAGCCCAAATACTAGAAGCAGAATATATCATTAATAATCCAAATAATGATAAACATATGACGGCTATAAAAAGAATTTTATCAATTTTTTTTGGCATTAAATCACCTTATTAAATTATATTTTTATTGTAAGAAAAAAGAACACTATTATAAGTTAAGAAAATATTTTATATAGTTTTGTATAATAATAAATGTTAGTTAGTTTTTTTCTAATAATTATGTTCTATTAAATGAAAAGTTCTCGTTTATAATTATTTTTTTGTATGATATAATCTTTTTTAGAAAGGTATGTCATTTATAATTGCTGAAGTGTATTTAAAAAATGTTGGTTAGAAGATATAATAATGGAATTTTCAACTAGTAAAAGAAGCTAGTCATGTTATTGGATGTAGTGATGAAGAGATTGCTAAATCAATTGCTTTGTTAGTAGGAGATAAACCTATTTTAGTAGTTATATTAGGGAATCAAAAAATAGATAAATTTAAGTATAAAGTTAAAGGTACGAATGTTATTTTTTGATCAAGTAGATGAATTAATTGTCATCAAGTAGGAGTAGTATGTCTTCTTAGAAAAAAGAAAAATATTGAAGTTAGAGGAATTAGAAAAAATAGCTAATTATATGAAATGGGTAGATGTTTTTATAAGTATAGAGTAAATTATTATAGGAGGAAGTATGAGAAAAAATAAGAAATCAGAAGAGAATATATTAGTAGCTTTTATTTTAAATTTATGTTTTTCTATATTTGAGTTTGTTGGAGGAACAATTACTAATAGTGTTGCAATTATATCAGATTCAATTCACGATATTGGAGATGCTATAAGTATTGGGATATCTTACTTTTTAGAAAAGAAAAGTAAAAAGAAACCTGATGATAAGTACACTTATGGTTATATAAGATATTCTATAATGGGAAGCTTAATAACTACAACTATTTTACTGGTTGGATCAATTATAGTAATCTGTAGTGCCTTAGGAAGAATGATAAATCCTGAAGAAGTAAACTATAGTGGTATGATTATTTTTGCAATATTTGGAGTAATCATTAATTCTATAGCAGCCTATATTACTAAAAGAGGAGAATCATTAAATCAAAAAGCGGTTAGTCTTCATATGCTAGAAGATGTTTTAGGTTGGATTGTAGTTTTAATTGGAGCAATTATTATGCATTTTACTGATATTAAAATAATTGATCCTATTTTATCAATTGTTGTTGCATTATTTATATTTAAAAATGCTTTTTATAATTTTAAATCTATTGTAGATTTATTTTTAGAAAAAATTCCTAATGAGATATCTGTTTCTGAAATAAAAGAACATCTCAAAAAGATAAATGGTGTTAGAGACATTCATCATATTCATATTTGGAGTATTGATGGTTATAATAATTATGCTACGATGCATGTTGTTACAGATGGGAAAAATATAAAAATAAAAGAAGAAGTTAAAGAGAAGATGAGAGAACAAGGAATTAATCATACTACTGTTGAATTAGAAGCAATAGATGAAGTCTGTTATGATGAAGAATGTAAAATTAATAATTCACATTTAAATTCTAATCATGTTCATCATCATTAAAATTTAGTAATATTTAGTTAATTAGAAAGTAAATTTATGTTGACTAGGTTTAAAATAATTGATATAACAAGGTAGGAGGATAAATATTATGAAAAAGAAGTTTTTATTAATTACAATTTTAGTTTTATTATTAATACCACTAACTACTTTTGCTATGCCGACATTTGCTCAGGAATATAGAAGTATGAATTTAGTAGAAACGCTACAATCAGAAGATATTGAGTTAAAAAATGCTGATTATAAAGAAAATGATAAGCAAGCGACTATCTATTTATTTAGGGGTAATGGATGTACATATTGTAGAGCTTTTCTAGAATTTTTAAGTAGTATTAGTGAAGAATATGGCAAGTATTTTAAAGTTGTATCTTATGAAGTATGGTCTGATTCAAAGAATACTGCATTATTGGAAGATGTTTCTGAATTTTTAGATTCTCGAGCTGGAGGAGTTCCATTTATTGTAATTGGTGATCAAGTGTTTGCTGGTTATAATGAAGATAGTAATGATGCTATTATAACGGCAATTAAGGATCAATATGATAGTAATAATAAATATGATGTTTTAGAAGAATTAGAAGCATATAAGGCTAAAGAAGCTAGAAAAGCATTCTTCAATTCTGGTAAATTTTCAATTATTTGTAATAGTCTTATTACAGTAGCTGCAACAGTAGTAATAGTTTTATTTATGAATAAAAAAATTGAGAATTTAACTAATAAAGTAGAAGAGTTAGAACATAACCTAAAAGTATCTAATAATAAAGAAGAAAAAGAACATAATAAGTCTAAAGCAAAAGAAGAATATAAAAAGAAAAATAAATAATATTTAAAAAGATTGAGATTAGTAATTTTTTTGAAGTTGTCAATAAAAAGTAGACACTTAAAAAGATTTATTTAAACCCTAGTTGAGTTCTATACTCAATTGGGGTTTTATAATTTAA
>CALVRD010000053.1 GCA_944358435.1 uncultured Bacilli bacterium
ATTACATTGTAACTATATCATATTGCTTTTATTTTTTTCACAAATTTTGTCTCACATCATTTACAATTATACAAAAATTTAAAAAAAATAGGTTTTTACCTATTTTCCTAACATATTAATTAAATTTATTTTAAACATATCTTTTTCTGGATTAGTTTTAGAAATCATAACACCTTTGTATGTTGATAATTCTGCTCTATGTCCTTCATCTAAAATTCCTTCTGGTGTAATATTTGTTAAAAGAATAATACCTTTTTCAGTATAAACTGTATAGTGTAATATAATTTCTCCATGTACTTTTGCAAATAACTCATCTGTTGGCAACTTTAACTCATAACTTATAGTTTTATCTTTATCATTTTGACCAACTTTTTTACCTAAGAAATTTCCTTTACGTAATTCTGGATAATATGTAAATGTTAACTTTTTATAAGCTAACATATTATACTTTCTTACTGACCTTTCTTTTTTTCTAAAATCGTTTTCATCTAAATATTCAAATATATATGAATTTGTCATAGTATTCAACCCCCCTATTGTTTGGTACTTTTAGGTCCCCTTAACCTTTAAGTACTCATATTATAACACAAACGTTTGATTTTGTCAATTTAAACTTTAAAAAGCAAAGAAAAAAGGCCTTTGTTGGCCTTTTATTCTACATATGGTATGAATTTGTTTGTTCATTGGAATTACGTGCATTTGCTGCTAAATATTCAATCCAAGCATCAATTTCTTCTTCGCTTGTAAATGCTTCAGGTTCTTTATATTCATTTATTTGAGTTGTAGAGTTTTGTGCCTCTTCTACTGGCTCAATAGTAAAATCATACGCATTATTTTCCACAATTTCTGATGCTTTTGATGGCTCAACAGACCAATCTGTTATAGACTCAAATTCATATGATTCTGCATTTGGGTCTGGTAATGGTTCTGAGGAATCAACTGCCCCGCTTCCGTCAGTTGTAATATCACTAACTGAGTCGTCTAAGTCACCATTAGGTTTTGAATGTTCATTATCAAAATCTGTTCCGTGTCCTAAATCTCCTTCATTAACCGTTCCACCATTATCAATTTTATCGTTGGCATCATTAATTTCATCTTGATAGTCTTCATCGCTTTGATCGACTTTATCTTCTAAATCTTCTCTTTTTTCATCTTCTTCTTTTTGAATTTCATCTGCAATTTCGTCAGCCTCTTTTTCAGCTTCATCTTTTGCAGCCTCATTTTCCTTATCAAGTTCTTCTTGAGCCTCGTCTTCAGCCTCTTTTACGGCATCTTCTCCAGCTATATCTACCGCTTCATCTCTATCACTTGTTTCAATTTTTTCAGTTGTTGTATATGTATAAGTTACCGTATGAGTAGTTACATATGTATATGAAAATGGTTCTAGTATAAAGCCATTAACAATTTCTTGGAAAGCTGGTAAATCACTTAAATTTCTGTGCTCATCATCAATTACATAAGCATCTTTGTCAGTTAAATATGCAATTAGTGCTTTTCTAACTTTTTCATAATCGGCATAATCTTCATTAAATTGTGTTGATAATGAAACTAATTCGGCTTTTTCTAAAATGTCATCGGCAATATTGCATGCTCCAATATCATTAATATAATCAATTGCTTGCTGTGTAAATGTATGATCAATTTCTAAATTTTGGAAAATCATTTCACTTGCAGCTACCATTGGTACAATTGAAAATTTATATGGTTCTATGCTAGCACGTGGATCGCTATGAGCAATTCCTTCTTCTCTTACTTCGGAAGTTATTGGGAAGTCTTTGTATAGTTCATTATAGAAATTTTCTACAGCTTTAAGTCTGGCATCACCAGTTGTTGATTTACATTCTAAAAACATTTTGTGATATTTTGCATAAAAATCTTTTGCTTGTTTACTTTGTAATAACATATCTATATTTACTTGGTTATCAGTAGTTTCTAAAACATGTGCTCCCATCAACTGTAATATAGCCATTTTATATGAATTTGTTAAATCGTTGGCATCAATTTCTGCTCCGTTAAGAATTTCTACTAATTTATCCTTAGAAAAATCATTATATACAAGTGACATTGCCATAGCTTCATCCCAAGTTAGGGCTGGCTTTATGGTTATTGTTCTTTCTTTTCCTGTCTCTCTATCTTTGTATGTAACATCATCAGCCACTTTATTGGCAAAACGAATATTAAAATCTGATAAGTAGTTTCCAACTGATGAGATAACCTTTTTTTGTGTTTCGCTTTTTGACTTATTTAATAATAGGCTAAATAGACTATCAGCTGGAATTCCTGTATCTTTATTATTATCTATTTCTGTTACAATTGAATTAGGTGTCTTCGATGATTCAGGCGTAATATTTTTAGAGCATGCTGCTGCTGATAAAGCCATTGCACCAGCTAATCCATAGATGGCCATATTTTTTGCTATTTTACTCTTTTTTAATGAACCAATCATACTTTTGAAACCTGTTTTTATAGTTGCGGTAAATTGACTGATTTCTTCTTTTATTTTGTCAACCCAGCTATTTGAAGATAATCCACAATAATATGACCCAGTATATTCAGCTCCGGTTTCTTCTTTAATTTCTTCTATACTATAATTATAAATCATCATGGTCAAATTCCCCCTTAATTTTTAACTCTAACTTCACCGGTATAATACCAGTCGTCATTTAATAAAGTTTTATTATTGTAATAACTCCATTGTTTAATAGTTTTACCTTCATTTATTAATTCTCTTGTTCTTGTGCTCTTATAACATACTGTTCCATATAATGGTTCAGTTCTAGTTGATATATCTGATACATCAATTGTTCTATATACTGGAATAGTTTTTGTGATTATTTCACCACAACTAGCAGTTACCTCAGTTGATGAATCAATTGGTGTTGAAGTTGTTGATGATACTTCTGACATACTTCCAGTATAGTTATATTCATCATATACATAGTTAGGTAATGTTGTACATGTATCGTTACAGTAACTGTAATCAGCGCCTACAAATACATAGTATTTTCCATTACTACTCTTTGGTGGGTTAGTATATGTCTTTCTTCCTGCATAATCCCAACCAGGTACATTTTTTTGGGTATATCCAGTTACTGTATTAATTGTTGTATATGTTTTAGTAACAGCATATGTTTTACTATTTATTATTACATATGTCCAATTAGCACATGATTTTTGCTCATATGATGTTACTTGTACTTGTTTACTACTTGTAGCAACATATTCTTTTTCATATGTTCCAATTTTTTCTTTACGATCATAACGCTTTAATTCTAAATGACATTTTGTATCATTTTCCGCACATTTGATTTCTTCAGTACTACAACTTGTTTTTTCATAAGCGTTCCACTTAGTCCAAGCTGAGAATGTTGCTCCTATTGTTTTTGCATACTCATATTCATATTCAGTTTCACCTGGGTTTTCAGGTTCTTCAGGCTCCTCAGGTTCTTCTGGAACTGTCGGAGTTGGATTTGGTTGAGGTGTTTCTGGCGTGTCATCCGGATCATCAACTCCACCTTTTATAGGAACATCTACACTAGTATCCTTTTCACATAAGAAATCCTTACAATAGTCATAGCATCCTAAGTGAACTAGAATATAGTCCTCTGTTTCACTATCTTTTAAGTTTACCTTTAAGATATACTCATCATCTGTTTTAGTTATTTTAACATAACTGCCTTCTACATCAACTGCATTGTTATTTTTATCAACTAATGGTAGAATTATCTTTTTGCCAATCATATCACTTAATGTCATTTTATCAGATTCGCCAACTTCTTTTGGCAATCTTTCATTTGTGTAATAAGAAATGGCTGCTTCTTTCATCTTTTCAAGGTTGTCGTAAAAAATTTGTGATGTTAAAGCACTAATTTCACTATTATTATTATTTAAATTTTTGTTTATAGTAGGTGCTATAAACTTAGGTAATAACCACACTAGTAAAAAGACAAATATAATAATTAATATTAATTTTAATAAGAAATCCTTAAATGGAAATCCCCTTTTTTCATATTCTTCATTGTACATTTTTATATCCCCCTCACTTGTTTATGACATATTTTAGCATAAAAGTGGTAATTTGTCAATTTTTTTGCTTGTTTTATATTTTTTTTAAATATTGATTTTCTGTAATCGATGTTTATTTTGAATTTTATAGACTTTGATTTAGTTAAATTTTATTTTTTTAATTTTAGTTCTACTATTGTACTTCCACTATTAAAATTATCTATTTTATATGAAGCGACATACTTATTATGTTTTAATGTCTCTTGTGTTGTTTTTCTAATTATCCCAGTTCCTATTCCATGTATTATTATAATTTTAGTTTTCTTTTGAACATAATTATCATAAATAAATTCATTTATTAGAATTTTAGCATAATCTCGGTCTATGCCATGCAAATCTATCTGAGGTAAATTGTTATATAACGTTATCATAATCTAAAACTTCTCTTAGGTTTGGAATTGAAAACCTTGAACCAATTCTGGTAACGGAAATTCCTCCGGTTACTGAGGCATAATGAATAGCATCCCTTAAAGAATAACCATTACTTATAAAATATGTAAATGCACCATGAAATATATCTCCAGCTCCAGTTGAATCTATAGCTTTTACTTTGATGCTAGGAATTTGTTCATAATTTCCGTCAATATAGGTAAATGTTCCTTTTGATTCTAACGTTATAATTATATTGGTATTAAAATATTCTTTTAACTTTTCATAGCAATATATTAAAGTTTTCTTGTCACTATAGTCAATTTTTTGTTGGCAAAATTCTTCAGCATAATCCTTTGAACAGACAAAATATTTTACTAATTTTCCAATAATTTTTGTATTTTCATTTACACGTCCAGCATCTAAAACGCTAATTGCATTGGGATTATCTTTTAATACTTGAATGGCCGTTTTAGGAAGTTCGCCATCAACTAATATTACATCGGCTTTAGTAGTTACTCTCTCTGTTAATTCTTCAATTGGTTCATCTTTAGCGGTTATAATTGTTCTAGTACCATTACTCATATTAGCAATGATGTAGCTACTAGATGTAAAGTGATTTTTTCTTTTTTCTAAATATTTTGTATCGGCCCCTATTTTAATAAAGTCTTCTACTATTCTATCACCATAGTAGTCATTACCAACCACTGATACAATTGTAGTATCCATTCCCCATTTAGCAAGTAAATAGGCTCCATTTGAGGCTGGCCCTCCTCCACATTCAATATGTTTTGGTATACGATATTTTACATTTTCGATTGGATATTCATTCATTGGCAGAGTTGTATCAAATGTAGAATGCCCAACACAAATTACCTTCATATTTCCTCACACCTTCTTACTCTTTTAGTATAGCAAATATCTTATCTTCTTTCTAGTGATATTTGTTAATTTTACATCTAAAATTAGTAAATTATATATCTTTAATAAGCTTTCATTCTTGAAAGTAATTGTATTTAGTATCACAATAACTGCATTTGTTTTTGCTTATATCAATACTAGCTCCACAATTCCTACACTTAGGCTGATTAATATTTTCTTTTAGAACACAATTAAGACACATTATTTTAAACTTATAAGTGTGTTCTTCTTTAGAAGTTATTTTACCTTGATTAAATCTTACTATTCTAATATCTTAGGCCACAGTAATGTAAAAAATATTTTCTGTGATTATATCTTCAAAGTTTTTATAATCGATAATATCTTGGTATTTATTATAATAAAGTGTTCTTAAATCATAATTAAGATTAATATAAAATTTTATTTTATCAATATTATAATTTCTCATGTTTTTCCAAAACATAACATGTTCTTTATTAAGTTTTTCTTTTTTTATGACAAACATATGGTAACATTATTATGGCATCAAGATAATAGAAAAAAAATTAGACTAATTAAAGTTGCTATTTCTAAGATCTTTAATATATCAAAAAAATAAAATGTTCGACTAGTATTGTAGAAATAAGTAAAAGTCACAATAGAAGATAAGATAAAATAAAATCAATAATAAATGTGTTTATAGCATAGCCTCTGTTTTTTTAAGTTAAATCATAATAATGTTTACTACCTAGTTCTTTGTTTTTAAAATCTAAATTAAAACTAGTGTGACAATAAGGGCAGCCATTTGTGAAATTAAGTTTTTTCCATGCATATCATAGTTCTTGCATGTAATTATCTTAGAACTATTGAATTTATAATTATAAAATATGTATGATAGCAATGACAATCGAAATTGAAACCTATAGTTGATAATAATTACTCAGCCTAAGAAATAGTCAGTAACTGCTTAGTAAACTAATTTTATTCTTTACTCATATAGCGACTTTTATTTATTTTTATACTTATGTCTGAATATATTATCTTATTAATTTGTAATTTTTTATCTTACTAACTTTGATCATCTTTTAATACTTCATTTAGAATTTTCTCTGCTTTTGCTTTTGCTGAAGTTGGAACATATATTCTAAGAATGTCTTGACTTCCTATTTTCATAGATAAGCCTACTCCATTTACTGGTATTGCCTTGCATATAATGTCGTTTTCTTCTAATAACTTAATATACATCTCCGCCCAAATTTTTTCTTTTTCTAATAATAATTCATAAGCTTCGTACATAAATAACTCCTCTTACCTAATATTTTTATATAAATATTATACCACGTATAATACTGATTAGTAAATTGATGAAGTTGCAAATCATCTTTTTACAGTTATAATAGTTTTGACCATTTTTATAAATTCTTTAAATTTTTCAATATCCTTTTTATTTGGGCGATCTTTTGCAATTCTGTCTATTAACTTTTAATAGCCATAAGAATCAAATCCTTTGCAAGAAAAAATATCAATATCATTTAAATCTATTTTTTTAATTCTTTTTTAAAGCGCTTTCCATATTTTTTATGCCACTACCACTTGTATATACTAAAAATATATCATTTAATTTATTTGAATGATTGTATATAAAATTAACTATATTTTTATGAAACTTCCCCATATAAATTCCAGAAGCAAAACCTACTAAATCATATTTAGATAAATCTTGTTTTTTTATTTATTTTATATACATCTATTCCTTTTGCATTTTTCAAAAAATCTTCTGTATTTTTATGATGAATAGATGAATATATAATTGCTATTTTCTTCATAAGTTCCTCGTTTTCAAATCGTAATTTGTATAACTAATTTATTACTTTTTTGTGATAATTTATATTACCACATTTAGGACATTTCATTTTTCTATTTCTACCTATGTGCAATGCTAATAAAACATCTTTATAATTTGGGACATATTTATAATGACAATTTTGACATTCATAATAGCCTGCAACTTGTTCAATTTTGATTGCATATCCAATACCTATAATAAACGGAATTAATCCTATAATAATTAATGCAATTCTTAGCCAATTTTGCATATTAACAAAAGAAGAAACAAAAACACAAGAAATTAAAATAATTGACACTAATATTCCAATAAATATTTCCATATTTAATAATTCTTTATCCCTATTTTCTTTTTCTTGTGTCATTTTTAACAAAAGTTCTTCTGATTTTTTATCGTACTCCTTCATTTCAATCATCTCTCCACTCAACAACTCAT
>CALVRD010000054.1 GCA_944358435.1 uncultured Bacilli bacterium
TAAAAGTTGTGTACTTTTGTGTGTCATAACATAAACACCATCCTTATTTTTTAAAATAATTTGTGTATGACTATTAGCCAAATTTGTTAAACTAACTTTGTAAAAATCACCTTTTTTATAACTAACCTCTACATTATAATTGTATACATCATCATTATTAACTATCTCTAAATTACCAGACAATTTATACGCTGAAGCCTTATTAATTTTTTTCTCCAAATCAGAAATAACATCCTTCTCAGTATATTTACCACAACCACTAACTAAAAATAATATCATAGACAATAAAATAATTATCCTTTTCATAATTCACCCCATATTAATTCTAATTAAATATACTATCCATAAATAAATAATATTACAAAAAAAGAATAGCAAATGCTATTCTTCAGTAACCCTTATCTTAACTTCCTTTTTCTTAGCTTTATATGTTAGACGAACATCACTACCAGAAACAATTACTTTAACTTCATACTCTCCAACACCATAATTAGATAAATCAACATATGCTTTAATAGAAGAAGGATCAAGATTCTTAATAATGTCAGCACTACCAGAAACTACTACAGTAATCATACCATCATCCTCAGATAAAGCCTGAGCTTTATATCCTGCCGGAAGATTTTCAGCACTTACTCTTATTCCTTCAAACTCTTTTGTAGTTGAATTATCAACAGAAACTTTTATTTTAATATTCTTAACACTTAAATCAGTTATTCCTGAAGGTTTCTTTAAAGTAACATTAAAATCTTTATTATCATCTAAATCATCAACATCAATTTCAACTTCTAATTGTTCTAATTTTTCAACAGAAGCTTCATCACCATAAACAACTACAGAAGTAACATCGCTATCTATAGATTTAATTGCCTTACCTACTGCTAATGAACCTTTAGGTACAATTTTAATTGGAATCTCTTTATGTGGAGAAGAAATTGTAACTTTAGCATCTACTGTTTTAGGTACAATCTCAATATCGATAATTTTACCATTAGTATCATAAGCAACTAACGGAACATCTCTAACAGTAATTTCCCCAGATTCAGGATTTGGAATTTCATTAGCGTCAACTAAAGCTTTAACAGTTGCTACTTGATCTAATTTATATTTTGCTCCCTTAACAATAACTTCACTTCTATCAAGCTCTACATTCTTAATAGATAATTTACTATCCAAATTATCCTGATGTAATAAATCATAAGTTAAACTACGAGTGTCACTTTCTTTATCATAAATTTTAACAGTTATTTTTGAAGGATCAAGTTTGTAATCTAAAGATCTCAAACGTTGAGTATATTTCAAAGTAACTTCATGCGTTCCCGGTTTCAAACCAGTTAAATCAACTGATACATTCTTAGAAGGTGACTGTTTAGCTAAAAATATATGAATTCTTTGCCCTATCAAAGTAATATCAACAGTTTTAGGAATTCCTTCAACTACATACAATTCCTCATTATAAATAGCAGAAACAGGTTGCTTCTCCAATATCTCAGCATATTGATCAATCATAATATCTGACTCTTGATCAATAAAAACAAATACTGCAAAAGCCAAAATCAAACTAATAACAAGTAATGTTGACTTCTTACCAATCACTCTATCAATATTTTTAGAATTAGTCTTAAAAAAATCAATAGCAATTAAAATTAATTTAGTAATAGGAGTAATTAACCATTTATCAAAGAAAGTTCCTATATGGATTATAAATCTTCCAATCGCTTTAAACATCTTCTTCATAAATCTCTTCCTCATCCATCTCATCAAATTCTATATCTTGCTTAGGTCTTAATTCATCAATTAATAACATTCTAGTATCATCAATTGTCAAATTGTATAATAGTTCTCCCTTAAGGGCAACTGAAATTCTTCCTGTTTCTTCAGAAACAACTATACAAATAGCATCAGTTTCCTCAGCCAAACCAAGTGCAGCTCTATGTCTAGTCCCCAAACGTCTATTAATTTTTTGACTACTACTTGTTGGAAAAACAGCACCAGCACAAGTAATTCTATCACCTTGAATAATTACTCCACCATCATGCAATGGATTCCCTTGATAAAAAATTGAAATTAACAAATCACTACTTAAATCAGCATATAATTTCTTAGCTTTATCTATATAGTTTCCCAAACTAATATCACGTTCCAAAACAATTAATGCTCCAATTCTTTCCTTACGTAAATAATCAACAGCATTAACTATTTCATATACCATACGTTCACGCTCATCAACCGTTAAAACTTTATGTCTACCTAACAATTGACTTCTACCAAGTTGTTCCAAAATATTTCTAATCTCTGGCTGGAATATTACAATTATAGCCATAGGTCCCCATTGAATAACATACTCAAGTAAAACCCCAACAGTCGTAAAACCTAACCAATCACTTACAACTTTCAATAAAATTACAAATGCTACTCCCTTAAATAAAAGCGATAACTTAACATTATTCTTAATATTTTTTAAAATTAAATAAAAGATTAACCAAACTAAAGAAATATCTACAATTTTCCTTAGTATAGATAATATATCAGTAAAAATTGTTGCCATTTAATCTCTCCTCTAAAACATATATAGTATATCTTATAAATTTTAATTAGTAAAGTTTTGCCCATTACCACTAGCTTTATTCACACTAGCATCATTACCAACAACTTGACTAGTATTAACTACATTTGTAGTATCATTATTAATGTTTTCTTTAGAATTTACATTTTTAACACTACTTGAACCAATAACATTCATAGTACTAGAAATTGCGGCAACTTCAGCTGGATTGATCATAACAACTGGTTTAGCACTAGTTGTTAATTCCTTAACTTCTGGCAAATCAGAAGCAGTATTATTTACAACAGGTATAGTTTGCACATTATAAATACTAGATGTCTGAGAAATATTTATAGTGGGACTAGAAATTTCAACAATTTCTTCTTCACCCTTATCATTAATAAGAACAACATGCGAAGCAACAAACTCCTCTTCAGTTTTCTTAACCTTTTTGTTATGTTGAACTAATTGCCAAACACAAATACAGATTAAAATAACACATATAATAGAAACTATAAAATAAGCTGTACCACTAAGTGTATCTCGTAAAAATATGATAACAGTATCCATTGTAGCACCCCTAACCTACAATATATAATATCATTTTAAAAGCGAATTTTCAACATAGCATAATAAACTTTTCTCAAAGAAGACCTAATTAAAGCAAAAAAAAAGACCGCAGTCTTTTATTTCATTGTTCTATGAGTATCTTCGATATGATTAAACAATATGCCAATATTGAAAATACCACATATACCAACTAAAGTATAAATTATATTAGTAAATAAAGAATTAGCACCAAATATCATGGCTACCAAATTAAAATTAAAAATTCCAATTAGTCCCCAATTTATAGCGCCAATAATTGTAATAACTAATAATACTTTCTGTAATGTTTCCATGCCTTGACCTCCTACTTATATGATTAACCAAAAAGTAGAATAATATACAATATTTTTATTTTATTCTTCTAACACTAATAATCTTAGTAAAAGAACCTCTAGCCCATGATGAAACATCACTTAATATAACCCCTTGACTAGGATTAGCCGCATGAATCATTTTACCATTTCCAACATATAAAGCAGAATGTGTCGCAAAATCATCACTATATCCCCAACTTATAATATCACCAGGTAAAATATTATCATAAGAAACAGCTTCACCATCAAACATTTGTGTACTACTTCCTCTACTAATATTAATTCCCACCTGTCTATATAAGTATTGAACAAATCCACTACAATCAAAAGCATAAGGACCATTAGCACCTAAAGAATATGGCTTTCCTAATTGTGAATATGCCATATTAACAAGCCTATCAGAAATTTCTCTTTTCTCTACCACAACAGTAAAGTTACTAGTAGAACTATTATTATTTTTATCTATAGCATAAATATTAACATCATAACTACCAACAACATTAAAATTAATATCAGAATTAATTGTATAATAGTTATTAGAATTTTCTATCGGATCTAAAACATAAGAAAGCACTCCATCTACCGAATCAACAACCGATTCAATATTACTAACCAAATCAAATTCTTCACCTTGTTCAACTGTTACAACATCAGAAAGCAAGTTAATTGTTGGACTAGTAGTATCTTTAACCTCCACTGATATAGGAATTTCTTTAGAAACAACTCCTTTAGCCACAACCAATACAATTTCTTGTTTACCAACAACACATGATTCAAGTTTATTCTTAACAGATAAAATCTTTCCATCTACTTTATCAACAAACTGTGAAACATCAGTATTAGAACTACCATATTCAATTATATTAGTTTTTGTAGTAACAACATTAATACTTTTATAAATAAAAATATAATTAAATGTATAGATAGTAACTACCAATATTATAGTAGTAAATATCAAAATTAAAAATCGTTTAAGAAACGACTCACTAGTCTTCATAAACATTCTCTCCCCCTGAGATAGGACATATTATACCATATTTAATCAAAACTGTCAAAAAAGCACTTTTAAAATAAGAAAAAAGGCAACAGCAAATTACTATTTTACTATTGCATCATATCTTGATATTCCTTAGATAAAGTATCAAATTTTTCCTTAATTTTTTGTCTATCACTGCTTTCTAAACAATACCATCCATTTCTAAACATAAGCTCAAAAGCTTCTCTTTGCAATGAAGATAGATCAGTAAAAATACCTTTATATACTTCAAAAAGTTTCTTATTGCTTGCTTCAGCCATTACATTAGCATAATTCTTTGTCATTTCTTTTAAACATGAATTAAAACTAGAAATATAATCTTTATCATTAAGTCCCATACCAGTAGGAACTTCAACTTTAGTATTACAAATCTTATTATCCATTATTACTTCCTCCTATTTCATCAAGAATATCAAGTACAGAATCTAAATTATTTTGAAAAAGAGAAAGCCCTTTTTCTAGTAATGCAGCTATATTTTCATCACTTACACTCCCTATTGATTCATTAGTCTTTTTCACTGCCTCATAGTTCCAATTAAACATATCACTCAAATAATCTAAATCTTTACCAGTTAAAATATTACTTGGAACTTCCATATATTTTAAATTCATAAAATTCTCCTTTCTTTAGTATTATGGGCAAAAAAAACATTTTAAAACAAGAAAATTAAAAATAGTAAATATCAGACTTATAATATAAAAATAGTAATTATAAAACAGTTTTGAAAACATAAAGTATAAAAATTAAATTGATTATAGTCAAATATTTTTTTAAATCACATAACTTGAAAAAATTCATCGTATAATAAAATTTTATTTGAGAAAAAAGTTATAAATCAAGTATTAGGAAGATTACTATGTTAAGCAACAAGACATTTTTTTAAAAATAAAACAGTTAATTTCATCCATTCATTAGAAAAAAAACTACCATTAACTAATGATGAAATTTATTGTACGTTTAAATATTATCCATCTGAAAATCAAATCTTTGACAAAATAGTAAGTCAAGAATTTGAGATTATAATAATAAAATATGGATGTGATAAAAAGAATAGTGATTTTGTCGTAAAATTACCCAACTCTCTTCTTGAATATTTTTTTAAAATTATAGTGAATTAAAAATTCCACATATAACAGTTTTCTTAGCCAAAGATGCCAAAACATCAAAAACAAAAAATTTAAAGTTTTTGTCCATTAAAGAACCAATCAAAGTAAAAATATTAGGTCTCTATCCTAATATTTTTTAATAATGGCTTCTTAATTCATAAACTATAATTTTTTCTCCTAATTTCTGCAAATTTTACTATTATATCTTGCATATTATGATTAATAACATATTAATAAATAAAAAACGAACTATAAAAGTTCGAATAATAATCAATCTGTTTTCGTTGTCGTAGTTATCTACAACTTTTGCATAAAGACGATTGATTTGAATCAATCACTAAATACATTTTACCATCAAAATAAAAAAGTAGCAATAATTTATGCTACTTTTGTGAATTATTTGGTTTTAATACCTTAACTTGTACTTTTTCTTCATTAAAACATTTATCAGCATTTTCGTATAGTTTAGAAACTAATCCATTTTGTTCAAAAAATTCTAAAACATACTCTAATGGACAATAGTATCCTTTAGCAAATAAAATTCCATTACCGCCCACAATATAATCTTTATCTCCAAAATCTACATTTCCAAAGAAGGAATGTGTAAAAAGATGATCAAAACTTCCATCAAATTCATAAAATTCTTTTATTTTACCTTCTGTACTAAAATAAAATGAATTTGCATATCGATTTCTTCCCTCATAAACTCTAGAAAGTGGATACTTGCCTCTACTAAATTTATGTATTTTTTGAAAACCTTCAAATTTTTTATATTTATAATATTTATCTTCTAATTGTTCATCTACCATATCTCCATTTTTAGATAAATATTGAAATTGTGAATTTATCCAATTAGCATTTCCATCTTTTGCAACCATAGCAAATCCATATTCATTAAAATCAGAAGCAACATCATATCTATAAGGTAATAATACGCCATCTTCTTCTCTAATGTATGCATATTCTTTATTAGCAGTTTGAACCACCTTAAAACCATTTATAAAACTACCACTTGATTCAATTATTTCATTAGATGATTCTGGTCTAGTAGAATATGGCAATCTAATAGTTAAATGTACTGAATTTTCTTCATCCTCATTTATTGTGTAATAAACCTCTCTTTTAAAATCTTGTGTTTCAAAAACATATGAACCACAAGATATACTATTAATTTTACTAGATAAATTTTCCATATAAACCTCACTTTGCATACGTATTATAATATATTTTTCTAAAATTTACGCAACAACTTTAAATATTAATTAAATTTCTATATTAAAATTGTTTTTTTCGTTGTTACAATCGTGGTCTTTGCTAAATTCATAAGTATTTTGTAAATCTTCATAAGTATTATCATCTATTATATTTTTATCATATAAATCATCTTCAAAGCCCTTATATTTATCTCTTTCTTTTTGCTTTCCAAATAACTTATCTTTGATAAATGAAATTACTTTTAAGAATCTATCTTTCCAAAATGATAGTGATTGTCTTAATAAAAGATTTTCTTCTTTTAAGTATTTGATTTGTTTATCTTTAACTTTATTATTTTTAGTCGGTGTTTCAATTCTTAATTCTAATGCTTTATTATTTTCAATAAGAGTTTTAATTTTATTATTCTTTTCTTTTAATTGTTCGTTAGCATTAATTAATGTGTTAGAAAGAGTTTGTATTTTATCATATTCTTTATTTGTATTATCTACTTGATTAATAAAATATAATTATCTTTATTAAGTTTAGATATTTTTAATTTATCAATTGTATCTTTTATTTCTTTAGAATTTTGTTTTAATTCTAAAGATTTTTTATTTGCCTGTTTTAAGTTTTCATTATTCTTTTCAATTTGCTTTTTTATTTGAATATAATTATCCATATCAGATATATGAATGTCTTTATTTCTACCTTTTTGTTTTTGCTTTAGTGAATGATC
>CALVRD010000055.1 GCA_944358435.1 uncultured Bacilli bacterium
TGTCTTAATTACATTTTACTAGACTTATTGCTTTTTTACTATATTGAAAAGTCTCACATCAATTGTAACATTACAAATTGTAAATTCATACTTCAAATAATTATATTGTTAAAAGATAATAGTTTATGTTAAAATATATTATATGAGGAAGGGATTTAAATGGAGAAGAAAATTAAAAAAATTACCATTAAAAATTATCTAATATTAGCACTTATCTTTTTAGGAACTATTTGCTTAACAATTTATTTTTGTAGATGTTACTCTGTATATAATGAAAAGATGAAAGAAGTTCCGGTAATTAGAGGAGTTATATCAGAAATTACTAGTGAAGAATTAGAACATTATGTTAATGATAATCCTAATTGTATTGTTTATATGTGTATTGCTAGTGATATGAAGTGTCGTAATTTTGAACAAGATTTTATTAAACTTATTAAGAAGAAAAATTTACAGGAAGAAATTGTTTATTTAAATTTAAGTAATGTTGATCAAGAGAAATTTACTGGAGCATTTAATGATAAATATAAATATTCAGTACAGTTAACAACTAATTATCCAGCAATTGTTACATTTGAAGAAAATAAAGTTAGTAATATTATTCAAGAAGATGATGGAGAACTTTCTATTACTAAGGCTAAACAATTTATTGAATTAAATAGGATAGGAGAGTAATCTCCTTTTAACATAGGAGGGTGAAATGAATCATATTGTTTTATATGAACCAGAAATACCACAAAATACTGGTAATGTTATGAGAACTTGTGTTGCAACTGATACAAAATTACATTTAATTAAACCATTAGGGTTTAAGCTTGATGATGCCCATTTAAAAAGAAGTGGGGTTAATTATATTGATAAATTAGATTATACTGTTTATGAAAACTTTGAAGAGTTTAAAGAAAAAAATCCGGGAGTTTATTACTATTTTACAAGGTATGGAAAAAAGCCTCATACAAGTTTTGATTATAGTAATAAAGAGAAGAAAGATTTATACTTTATATTTGGAAAAGAATCTACTGGTATACCAAAGGAAATTCTTAAAGAAGATTTGGACCATTGTATGCGTATTCCAATGACAAGTAATGTTAGAGCTTTAAATGTTTCAAATAGTGTAGCTATTGTTATATATGAAGTTCTACGTCAACAAGATTATAATGATTTACTTAGAGAAGAACCTCATAAAGGAAAAGATTATTTACTACAATAGAAGTAGGTGGAAGATGATTTTAAAAGAAGAAATAGAAAGAAGTATTATTACTAAATATCGTAAGACAATTTGGAGACCATTTACTAAAGCAGTACGAGATTATGAGCTTATAGAAGAAGGGGATAAAATAGCTGTTTGCATATCAGGTGGAAAAGATTCAATGATTTTAGCTAAGTGCTTAGAAGAATTAAAACGTCATGGTAAAGTTAAGTTTGACTTAGAGTATATTGTGATGGATCCGGGATATAATGAAGTAAACAGAAAAAAAATTGAAGAAAATGCTAAAAAGTTGGGTCTTGATGTTAATATTTTTAACTCTGATATTTTTAATGTTGTAAATGTGTATGCAGCTAGTTCTCCATGTTATTTATGTGCTAGAATGCGAAGGGGATTTTTGTATGCTAGAGCTCAAGAACTTGGTTGCAATAAAATTGCTTTAGGTCATCACTTTGATGACGTGATTGAAACAATTATGTTATCTATATTATATGGTGGTGAATATAAAGGAATGATGCCAAAACTTAAAAGTACTAATTTTGAAGGAATGGAATTAATTAGACCTTTATATTTAGTTAGGGAAGATGACATAATAAATTGGGCTAGAAGTAATCAATTAAATTTTATTGATTGTGCTTGTAAATTTACTTCTAAAGAATTTAAAAAAGATTCTAAACGTTTAGAAATAAAAAAATTAATAAAAGAATTAGAAAAAGTAAATAAAAATGTTGCCTATAATATTTTTAAATCAAGTGAAAATGTTAATATAGATACTGTTTTAGCGACAAAAAGTAATAATGAAAAGCACTTCTTTCTAGAAGAATATGATAAAGTTGATTAATAAATTGAATAAATAAAAGCTCTTTTCATCATAATTGATTTGAAAGGAGCTTTTTTATGGCAAAATATAAAGTAGAAATAAGTGGTATAAATACTAATGATATTGTTGTACTTAGTAATGAAGAAATGACGGAACTATTTAAAAAAGCAAAAGAGGGTGATATGTTTGCGAGAGACCTATTGGTAAGTGGTAATTTAAAATTAGTTTTAGCGATATTAAGACAATTTATGAATAAGTCGGATAATATGGATGATTTATTTCAGATAGGGTGTATTGGTTTATTAAAGGCAATTGATAATTTTGATTTAAGTCATGAAGTAAAATTTTCAACCTATGCGGTTCCGATGATTACAGGGGAGGTTAGAAGATATATTAGAGATAATAGTCAAGTAAGAATAAGTCGTTCTATAAAAGATATTGCTTATAAGACTTTAAAACTTAAAGAAGAATATTTAGCTGAGTATGCTAGAGAACCAGAAACAGGATATATAGCTGATAAGCTAGGGGTATTGGAAAGTGATGTTATAACAGCTTTAGAATCTTTAAAAGAACCAGTTAGTATATTTGAACCAATATATAATGATGGTGGTGATACTATATATTTAGCTGATCAAATAGAAGATAAGAGAACAAATAATATAGAATTATCAAGTAAACTAGCTTTAGAAGATGCAATTAATAATTTAGAAGAGAGGGAGAAGAAAATTCTTGATGAGAGATATATTGTTGGAAAAACGCAAATGGAAATAGCCGATGAATTAAGTATTAGTCAGGCTCAAGTATCAAGACTTGAAAAAAGAGCTATTAAGCAATTAAAAAAAGTTTTAAAATAGCATAAAATAACTTTAACTAAATATAATTTATTAAGGTGATTATTATGCGACTATCTGATTTACAAGCAAAAAATATTGTTAGTATAAATGATGGAAAAAATATTGGTACAATTATTGATGCTAGTATAACTGAAGAAGGAACAATTGATGTATTAGTGATTGAGGCTAATAAAAATTTTTTTTCTTTAAATAGGGGAAATGATATTGAAGTTAAATGGAAAGATATAGCTAAAATAGGTGAAGATGTAATCTTAGTAAAAATTGGTCAGCATGAATAAACTTAAATGTATTCTTTGGTTACTTGTTTTTAATATAGTCTTTTCTTTTTTTTTGGTTCAGGCAATGGGTAAAAGTTTAAATCCTATTTTAGCAAGATATGTAAATATTGAGGCCAAAAGATTTGCTAGTAATATTATTAATTCAACGATAAATAAAATAATTGTTAAAAATAATGATTTTGATTTATTTGTTATTAGTCAAAATAGTAATGGTCAAATAGAAATGTTGGATTATAATACGCAAAAAGTAAATAAATTATTATTTGAAATAACGGATTCTATTCAAAAAAAATTAACTGATTTAGAAGAAGGAAAAATTGCTGAGTTAGAAATATCTAATAATTTTAAATTAAAAAATCTAACTAAAATTAAAGATGGTGTTTTATGTGAGGTGCCGATTGGAGCATTAAAAGGAAATACACTTTTTGCAAATATTGGTCCTGATATTCCCATAAAACTGTCATTTGTTGGACAAGTACAATCTAATCTTGAAACTAAAATTAATAGTTATGGTATTAATAACGTAGTAATAGAGACAAATGTTGTAGTTCAGGTTGAAGAACAGATTACTACGCCAATTACATCAAAAAGTAGTCTTATTACAATTAGAGCCCCTCTTACTATAAAATTAATAAAAGGAGTAGTACCTGATTGTTATTTTCCAGCTATTGAAAAGAATTCTAATTTAATTTCACTGCCAATAGAATAGTTCATGTGTTATAATTAGATAGAGGTGGAACATGAAAATAATAGAATTAAATGGATTTAAATATGAAGTGGTTGAAAATAAAGAAAATTGTTTAAATATTGAGGAGTTAAAAGAAAAAGTAACTGAGTATTTTGCAGACTTTGATTATATTTTTGGCGATTATGCTTATGATAAAGTTAGACTAAAAGGATTTAATGATTCGACAAAAAAGAGTGTTACAAAAATTAATAACATAAAGGATTTAGATAGCTATAAAAGAGATTATTGTAGTTATGGTGCTAAAACATTTCTTCTTAAAAAAATTCAGTAAGTGCTTGTATTTATATAAAAATATGTTAAAATTGTATTATATGAATAATAAGGGAGGATTTGTTATATGATAGAAAACCAAACTAATGAAAAGAAAATTATGTCAATTGTTTCTAATGACGGTTCTATAGAAGAAGTTGAAGTAATTTTAGCATTTGAGTTTAAGGATACAGGAAAAGAATATGTAGTATATACTAAGAATGAAAAAGATGAAAATGAAAACATAACTGTATATGTTTCAAATATAGAACGTTCTGCTGAGGGACCTAAATTATTAGGAGTTGAAAGTGAAGCAGAATGGAATAGAATTAAAGACGTATTACGTGAATTATCAAAAACAGAATAATAGATAGGAGGTCGTAAAAATGACTGCATTAGAAAATATAGAACTATGTGATAAAGGGTATGCAGAAGTAAGACAAGTTCAAACTGCACAAAAAATTAAATTAAGAAATTCGTCATACGCCGCTATATCTAATTATTATGCTGTTTTTGCAAAAAAAACTGCTGAAGTAGGAGATATGCAAGTATCTGCTGCTTCTATAGATTCAGTAACGGTATCTGCTCCAGCTACAGTATCTGAAGTTGCATCAGATGTAACTATTACAAATGTAGTAGCTATCAATCCAAAGGTAGCAGAAATGATAAATTTATTAGAAATAGAAGGTAGAATAAATAGTACTGGGCATAAAGCTTTGAAACTTAAGCCAATAATGTATGATATGATAAAGAAAAATAGTACAAGTGAGAAAGAAATTCAAAAAGCTGTAGAGCTAGCTCAAGTTGAGGTTGCGTCAGTTGCTGAAGCAAAGCCAATTGTTGAAGTACAAGAGGCTGGTATAGTTTCTGAGGTAAATCAAGCAGCAGAAAGTGCTTTAGGAAATGTTGAAGATGATATGCAATTTAGAGCAAATAGAAATGGAGCTGCAGTTGCTAAAGTTGAAAAATATATGATTCCAGAAGAACGTAATGTTATTTCACCAACTGTTGTTGAAGAAGTAAAAGTTATTCCGCCAACTGTTATTGAAGAAGAATTAGCTAGACCAGTTTCACGTGAAGTACCTTTAATTGCCCCTGAAAGGTTTACTGCTTCAACAGATGAGAAAAAAGTAAAAGTTGAGCCAGTTATTCATGCAGATAGTATTGATTCTGTCTTAGATAATATTAATAATTTAGATGAGTTAAGAGAATATCTTGCTACAACAATTAAATTAAAAAATCAAGCTGAACAAGCTAAGAATAAAGAATCAGAGGCTAGAGCTAGTGCCTTGCGTGCTGAACAAGAAGCTGCAAATAGTCGGGATCAATTTGTTCAGACAGCTAAAAGCCTTGCTGCTCATCAAGAATCACTTATTGCTCAAACAGAACAAAGCAAAGCTCAAACAAGTATTTATGAAGCAAAAAAAGGTGAATTTGAAGCTGAAAGAGATGAGTATCAAAAAGCAATTAATGATATGTTAGCAGTTATGGGCGATGATAGTGAACCTAAAAAAGAAAGATAAAAAATTGCAGAGCGCTTTATAAGCTCACTGTAATTTTCTTTTTTTTATGTACATAAAATTAATTGAGTTGATAAAATGCGAAATACGATTAGATTTTATTATAGGTTTGATGATATTCATGTTACGAAGATTAATAATATGAACTTGGTAAAGTATAAAAATAAAATGTATATTTTTGCAGAGATATTTAATCAAGAAAATATAATTGAAGCTCATGCCTTAACACATAATTATATGGAATATGAAAAAATTGTTTTTAATAAAGATAGAAGTATTTTTACACCATATAATGGTAAAATATATGTTTTAATTGAAAGATACCCAGTTAGTAATCTTTTTCCACCAATTAGGCCAGTTTTAAGTAATATAAATTATTTACTAGATAGATCTGATTGGGGATTATTATGGTCCAATAAAATAGATTACTATGAATATCAATTTAAGTATATTAAAGGAAATTATAAAAGTATTGATGAAAGTATTGATTATTTTATAGGAATGACTGAAAGTGCTATTAGTTATGTAAATTACAATGTTAGTAAAAGTATAAAACAAAAAGTACTATGTAGAAGAAGAATGATTCCAGGAGAATATTATAATCCTTTAAATATTGTTATAGATTATAGAATGCGGGATGTGGGTGAATATATTAAAAATTTATTTTGGACAGGAAACTATGATTTAGATAAAATAAAAACTATTTTAAGTAAAATAGATTATTTCAATGAAAATTCTAAATTATTATATGCCAGATTATTATATCCAAGTTATTATTTTGATTCCTATGAAAAAGTAATAAATAATAAAGACGATGAGCTAATTATTAAGAAAATAATTAGTAGAATAGATGAATATGAAGAATATGTTAATACAATATTTGATATTATACACAGCTATGATAAAAATTTAATAAAGATTGACTGGTTATAAAAAATGTGAGTTTTATTCACTCACATTTTTAACTTCTTTAACTTCTGGTATTTCATTAATAATTAATTCTTCAATACCATCTTTTAATGTTATATCAAGCATTGGACAATCGGCACAAGCTCCTGATAATTTGACATAGACTATGCCATCTTTAAATTCTATAAATTCTAAGTTACCGCCATCATTTATAATAAATGGTTGTATTTTATCTATAATAGATCGTATACGTAATTCAATATTTTCGTCTTTCAAAATAATCACCAATAACATTATACATTGAATAAATTGACAAGTAAAGAAAGTTTGTTGTTATATTAATATAAAAATGTTATAATCTAGAAAAGGTGATTTTAGATGTCAAAGTATAAAGTTGGAGAAATTGTTACAGGTTGTGTTACAGGAATAGAAAAATATGGTGTATTTGTTAGTTTAGATGAATATTATAGTGGATTAATACATATTTCAGAAATATCTAATGATTTTGTAAGAAATATTCATGATTATGTAAAAATAGGTGAAACGATAAAAGCAAAGATAATTGAAGAAAATCCTAAAGAACATCATGTAAAACTTAGTATTAAGGATATAGATTATAGAATTAATCGAAAATATTCTAATAAAATAAATGAAACTAGTATGGGATTTTCTACGTTGAAAAGTCAGTTAAATAGATGGGTTTCTGAAAAAATGGATGAGTTAGAGTATGAGGGTGCAAAAAAATAGGAAAAAAATATAAAAATTTGTTGACAAAATAGCTATAAATTGATATAGTTAATACTGTCAACTGATTTGTTTCGGGCGATTAGCTCAGTTGGTTAGAGCACCTGCCTTACAAGCAGGGGGTCACAGGTTCGAGTCCTGTATCGCCCACCATTTTGCCGAAATAGCTCAATTGGTAGAGCAACTGACTTGTAATCAGT
>CALVRD010000056.1 GCA_944358435.1 uncultured Bacilli bacterium
CAATTTGATTAAATGTTAAATATTTTTGCTACAATTATAAATATCTTTGGTAGAATTGCAAATGCTATTTATAATATAATTTTTTGTGAAAGGAGAAATTTATGAAATTGAATAAGAATATTTATAATTTAAGAAAAGAAAAAGGATTTTCACAAGAATATATGGCAGAACAAATAAATGTATCAAGACAAACAATATCTAATTGGGAACTGGGAGAAACCTCTCCCAATCCAGAGCAATTATTATTACTTTCAAAAATATTTGAAACAAGTGTTGATAATCTTTTAGGCAATGATATGATTTTCAAAGATAATAATGAAAAACACAATTATATTTGTCTAGGATTGATGATAGTTTGTGGTTGCATTGCAGGAGTTTGGTCTTTTTCTGCTAACAAATTTAGAGACGTTGAGATATTTTTAATTACAATTGTTGGTGTTGCAGTTGGATATGGAATTGGATTAGTTATTAATGGTATATTAAAAAAATTAAAAAGATAAAGCTTTATGAATAAAGAAGATAACACTAAAACTTAAAAAAATAAATTATAGTTCAAATTACAATTTATCAAGTAGACGAAGAAAATATTTTTTGGTATAATTAACATGCGTATTAAAAAAATAAGTCAAATAGTATTCGCTTTTGAGGAAAAACACCCCACGAATATGACAGTGGTACAAGCTGAAATAAATATGAAAAAATAAAATAATTTTAAATATATTAAATTAATTTAATTATAAAAGTTAACTGCTTATAGATGATGCAAGTTATAATATAAATAATCTTGCCTAAAAATTTTAGAAAACTTTATCTTAATTGGTAGAGTTTTCTTTTGCTTTATGTTATACTTAGTACAATAATTATAAATAAAACGAGGATAATATGAATTATGATAAATATGAAAGTTTTGATAAAGATTATAATTCTCAAATGATTAAGTACAAATTACTCTTAGAATCAAAAGCGCAAATTGCAAGAATGGGAGAAATAGTTGTATCTTCCAATGACAAACCAATAGTAGGCACTACAGCATTAGCAACTTGTTTTGGGATTGTTTTTTATGATAGACAAAATAAAAAAGCATATGTCGGACATGCTGGACCTGGAAGTTATATGCAAATGCTATATACAATGGTATCTATGATTGATTCTTCTGCTAAACAAATTGAATATTGTATAATTCTTGGTTGGGATAATTATAATTACTTTGGGAATAAATCATCGACATTAAACTTATTAGATGACAGTAAGAATCCTGAATATCAAATGAAGTTAGCTTTAAAATCGATATCTAGAATTAACTTTATTCCTTTAAAGTCTCAACTAGGTGTAAAGGAAGGAAATTCAGATGGGAATCCTTATTATGAGTTTGCGTTTGATGCTAATACGCTTACTGATGTAGCTAATTATTTGTTTTTTGATATTAAAGATTTAACTAGAAAAACAAATAATAAATATAAATATTAATTAGGTTATAATTATATGACTTAATTAATATTTTTTCTTTTTAGATTTCATATTTACAAAGTTTACAATATATGTTATGAATAGTAATTTAAAATATTATAAAATTTATATAAGTAGTGAATCAAACATAAAAGGTTATGTTTATATAAATATATTTGGTAAAATAAACATAGATTTTGATATTGAAACTAATAAGTATGGCTATGTAGTTTTTAAAAAAACGACTAAAGTTCTAAGAACATTAAAGAAAAATTACTCTAAAGGAATAAAGTTAATTCAAAAAGAGTTTAATTTATTGCCTCTTAATAACTTTAATTTTAGAGAATATAAGACTTATGGCTGGTAAGTAACAACAGGTGCTCAAGAGGAACATAAACAAGCGAGATTTGTTTCCTCCTTTATAGAAATTTACGAAAACAGTTTCAATCAACAGTTTAAATAATATGAATATATAGAGATTGGATTATCAAGAAATTGTTAATCTTTTTTGTCATTTTTTGGAAAATATTAATTTCTTATTTTAAAGAACAAATGTTCGTGATAATATGTATATGGTGATATAAATGACAAAAACTTATATTTGCATTGACTTAAAAAGTTTTTATGCCTCAGTTGAATGCCGTGAAAGAAATCTAGATCCCTTAACGGCTAATCTAGTTGTTGCAGACTCATCAAGAACAGAAAAGACAATTTGTTTAGCGGTATCGCCAGCATTAAAGTCTTATGGTATTCCCGGAAGAGCAAGACTATTTGAAGTCGTACAAAAGGTTGAAGACATTAACTATAAAAGAAAAAGAGACCTAAAAAATTATAAATTTGCTGGTAAGTCTTATAATAATCTGGAACTTAAAAAAAATAAAAATCTTGAATTAGATTATATAATAGCTCCACCCCAAATGCGACTATATATTAATTATAGTGCCAGAATATATAACACTTATCTTAAGTATTTAGCACCAGAAGATATATATGTTTATTCAATTGATGAGGTTTTTTGTGATGTAACAAATTACCTAGCAACCTATAAAGTATCAGCAAAAGAGTTAGTAACCGACATGATTAAAGATGTCTACAAAGAAACCGGAATAACCGCAACAGCTGGGATAGGAACCAATATGTATCTATGTAAAATTGCGATGGATATAGTCGCAAAACACTCAGAACCGAATGAATTTGGCGTTAGAATAGCTGAGTTAGACGAAATATTATATAGAAAATTACTATGGAATCATAAACCGTTAACAGATTTCTGGCGGGTAGGTAAAGGCTACGTAAGTAAATTAGAAAAGTATAATTTATATACAATGGGAGATATAGCAAGATGCTCATTAAAAAACGAAAACTTACTATATAAATTATTTGGAGTTAATGCCGAACTTTTAATTGATCATGCTTGGGGCTGGGAACCGTGTACAATGAAAGATGTAAAATCTTATAAACCCACTTCTAATAGTTTAGGAACAAGCCAAGTGTTACACGAGCCATATGATTATAAGAAAGCTAAATTAATAGTAAAAGAAATGACTGACTTACTAGTTTTAGATTTAGTTAAAAAAAAGTTAGTAACCGACCAAATAATTTTAACAATTGGTTATGATATAGAGTGCCTGACTAACCCTAAAATTAGAGAAAAATATAATGGAGAAATTACAACTGATATGTATGGAAGACAAATTCCCAAACATGCCCATGGAACAATTAATCTTGATTACAAAACATCATCAACTACTTTGATTATGAAAAAAGTAGATGAATTATTTGATATGATAGTAAATAAAGATTTACTTATTAGAAGAATAAATATAACTTTTGCTAAAACCGAAGATGAAGAAAAAATACAAGATAGAAAAATTTATCAACAATTTGACTTATTTACTAATAGTGATGAATTAGAGAAAGATAGAAAATTAGAACTTGTTAGACAGAAAGATGAAAGGAAATTACAGGAAACTATTATTGAAATAAAAAATAAGTTTGGTAAGAATGCCATTTTAAAAGGAATGAATCTTGAAGAAGGAGCAACTACTATTGATCGAAACAATCAAATAGGCGGGCATAAAGCCTAAAGGAGATAATAATATGGCCAATAATGAACATAAATATGATGATATTATTAATTTAAAATATCCTTTTCCAAGTAATAGAAAACGAATGTCAATAGAGAATAGAGCCTTCCAATTTGCTCCATTTTCAGCCTTAAATGGTTATACTGAAGCAATTAAAGAAACAGCTAGATTTACTAATAAAAGAATAGAAATAGCTGATGAATTAAAAGAAATAATAAATATTAAACTACAAATTATTAAAGAACAAATCCAGGAAAAGCCAATTGTAACAATTACTTATTTTGTTAAAGACTTCAAAAAATCTGGTGGAGAATATTTAACCTTAACAAATATTGTTAAAAAAGTTGATGAAAATAATCAAACTATTACCTTAGAAAATAATATTAAAATTCCTATGTCGGAAATTATTTCAATTACTAGTGAAACAATTAAATTAGAAAACAACTTTTATGAATAAATAAAGTATAACATCTTTAGTTTTTTTACTGACAATTATAATTAAAATTATTTATATATATAGCTAAATGCAAATAGTTAATTATTATCAAAAAAATTGGATCAAAATGTCAAAATATATATTTCAAAATAATAAAATTTTTGATATAGTATATTAGAAATTACTGGTAAATTTTACCAATAATAACTAGTACCAGTTAATTAAATAAAACATTTAAAACAAATCATAATAGTAAAGTATAAATTAACTGCTCATACAAAAAAATACTATAGCATCAAAATAAATAAACTAAAATATATAAAATCAGAGGCACATTATGGATATAAAGAAGATAGGAAATTTTATAAATTTTTTAAGAAATAAAAAAGGGTTAACACAAGAACAACTTGCCAGAAAAATAAATGTCACAAACAAAGCAATATCTAAATGGGAAAGAGGCGTAGGACTACCAGATATTTCTTTATTAAAACCCCTTTCAAAAGAATTAAATGTAACAGTTCATGAATTATTGAATGGTGAATTTGATAATAAAGATAATAAAACAAATAGTGATGAGATAAACCAAATATTAAACATAATAAAAGTTAAAACCAATAACTCGTATAAAAAGATAATACTTTTAATAATTAGCTTATTAACTTTTGTAGCATTATTAATTTATTTATACGTAGAACATAATAAGAAAATATATGATAGTAGTTATTTTTTAGAATTAATAGAGCATGTTTCATTGATCCCGTTTTTGAGCATAAATTCTTACATAAAAAACGGTTACCAATCGCAGTTCTCCTTCAACATAGCATTAAATATACTTGCTCCATTATTAATAATAATACCGTTTATTAGTTTTAAAAAATTGAATAAGCACTTGTTAAAAATATTGTTTCTAACTAATACCATATTAGAGATAATAAAATGGCTTTTACTAATAGGCATATTTGATATTGATGATATAATTATACGTACGGTATTAACATATACTATCTTCCTAGGAATCAAAAAAAGTCTTGAAAAAGCCAAAAAGTATTTAGTTATTTATAATAAAACAATGGACTAGTAATGAATTTAAAACAAGTAAATAAATAAATTAATATAAATTTTCAAGCCTACCAAAACAGTAAGTATTTTTTATTTATTAGTTTTTTTAAAAGTCTAGCACTTCAATAAATTTTGATATTTAAAAATATAAAATATATATTATAATTATATTAGATTAGGAGAAATATATATGTTAAAGAAATCTAAAGCTATCGATAGATTATTAAGAGAAAATCCAGAATTAGGAGAAAGACGATTTGGATTGCCTGATATAGGCAAAAGAAATGATGGTGAATGTTTTAATCCAACTGTTCAAAATATTGCCGATGCAATTGATTTTTATGGATATGAAGTAAGAGATGAACTAATAACTACTTTAAAAGATATTGACTTAGGTGGTGGAAACCCTGTAAATTTTAAACCATTCCCATTATCTATTAAAAGAATGAAGGAATCACTTGACAATTCTCTTATGTATAAATACCCTTATACTGAAGGTGATGATAGTATAAGAAAAATACTTTTAGATTATATTGAAAAGATTGGCTTTGTTAACACAGAGCCATATTCTTATGATGATGTTGATGATTTAGGATTAGCTGTTCATAATTTAACTTTTTTGCCATCTACTTCTATTGCTTTTAATATGATTATTAATATTATTTCAAAACCAGGAGATGTCATAATTATACCAGGACCCAACTATGGTTTATTTACAATTCGGGCTGAGCGGGCTGGAGCCGAAGTTGAAATAATTGCTCTTGAAGAAGAAGACAATTGGCTAGTAAATCCGAAAAAACTAGCTACTAAAATTGATGATATCAACGAAGCACTAATGAAAGTATATAATAGAAGAAAAGGTTATGTTCCTAGAGTAGTAGCCTACTTAAATACCAATCCGTCAAATCCCACTGGCAAAGTCATGGGAGAAAGTGAATCTAAAAGATTAGAAGAATTAGCAAAAGTTTGTGAAGAAAGAGGAGTATTTATTATTGACGATTTGGTTTATCGTGACATAGTATTTGAAGAAAAAAACCTTGCTAAACCCATTGCCACTATACCAGGAGCATTTAGAAATACAATTTCTTTATTTGGATTATCAAAAAGTTATGGATTAGCTTCTCTAAGAGCCGGATTTGTAGTTGCTGATGAAATAATTATAAGAGAACTAATAAATAGAATATTTCAAGAAATGGATTCTTCTCCTGATATTGTTGGTCAAGCTTTAGCCGGTGCCTATAATATTAGTAAGGAACGAGAAAAAGCCTATCAAGAATATTTTTCTGAGTTAAGAAAAATTTATAAATATAAATTCAATTTGCTAACTGCTTTAGTATCTGGTATAGATTCAGTTTCTAAAGAATATAAAGACAAAGTATTATTAAAAATTCAAGAAGTATTGAAAAACGAAGAAGAAGTAAAAGAATTACTAAAAGGACTACCTCTAGTAGATTATAAAAATAAATTAATTCCAGAAGCTGGCTTCTTCGCCATACTTGATTTTACTAAAATCAAAGGAATGAAGTATAAAGGAAGCATTATAAATACTGAAAGAGATCTACTAAAATTTTTCTATAAAACTTGTCGTATCAGATTCTTAGTAGGTCAATCAATATCATGGCCAAATGAAGAAGAACTTGTTGGACGAGTAACATTTGCCCTAGAAGATGAGGTTCTTATTAATTCCTTTAAATTAATGCATAATGCCATTTCAAAATTAACTCCTGGTGATGAATACATAATTAGAAAAAATAGACTGGAAGATCAAGAACAAATGGCCCATATAAAAATTGATGGTTGGCGCAACGCCTATGACAATATTGTTTCTGCTAAATATTTAAATGCTTTAGACTATAAAACGCAAACTGAACGATATATCGCTTCTTTTGAAGAATATAAAGACCTAGTCTTAGTCGCCGCAAAAGATAAAGAAGTTTTAGGTTACTCTTGCTTTGATATAAAAGAAAACGAAAAATATGATTCAGAAATAGTAAGTCTATATATTAAACCAAAAGAAGCAAATAAAGGAATAGGAACATCACTTTTAAAGGAAACAGCCAAATTATTGTATGAGCAAAATAAGCAAAACATGATAATCTGGTGTTTTAAAGATAATACAAGTGCTAGAAAGTTCTATACCGATCTTGGTGGAAATATTGTTGAAGAAAAAAGCGTTCAAATAGGTGAAGAAATTCTAGAAGAGGTATGTTTCTATTTTGACTTAAAAACTTTAAATGAAAATCCCTTCTAAAAAATTAAATATTTCAAAATATTAATAAAGAAAAATATTATTTAAAATAAGCTATTCTAAAAAGATAGCTTATTTTTTTTAAAAAGGAGATTTAATTACCAAAGACATTAATATAACAATAAAATTTAAGTTTT
>CALVRD010000057.1 GCA_944358435.1 uncultured Bacilli bacterium
AATTCTAGGAAAAATTAATAATAAAGTATAGATAAAAACATAGAAAAACTTATTTCAATAAACCGCAAGTATTGATTTCCAATTATTAATATTTGCAAAAAGTCAAATGTAAAATTTTTGACAATTTTCTTCTATCATAATTTTAAGTATCAGCATTTATTAGAAATACTAAACCTAAAAATTCGTTTTTCTAGTATATACTAAATGTTTATATTTAATATTATTATATTCATATGAACTCAAAATTGTCTCATCCCAATCATTTAAACTAAATTTAGGAAAGTAACAATCAGCAGGTGCACTCTTATCAATTCTAGTTAAAACCATTTTGTCAGCGTAATCTAAAAATTGCCTATAAATTGATGCTCCTCCTATTACCATTACTTCTTGATTTGCTATAGAAATAAAATTTAATAAATCTTCTTTTTTATGAAAAACCATTACCTGTTCTGTTTGCGGTAAATTCTGATGTGTTAACACAAGATGTGTCCTATTTTGTAACAATTTAGGTAGTGAATTCAAAGTATTAAGTCCCATAACAATTAATTTATTTTCGGTTTGAGAACGAAAAAATTTTAGATCCTCTGGAATGTGCCATATTAAATGATTATTCTTACCTAGTTCATTATTTTTACCTATAGCGGCTATTAAAGTAATATTTTTCATTTTATATACCTAACGGAAATTTTAATTGAGGATTTTTGGTTTTTATCAATTGTTTTGGATAATCAATTAATTTAACATCATCTTGAGTAAAGTCATAAAAATTTTTAATAGATGGATTTAATTCAATTGTTGGGTTACAATCAACACTTTCACGTGAAATCATTTCCTTAGCTTGGTTAATATGGCGATCATAAATTTGAATATTATTATAGAACCAAGTAAATCTTCCTGGAACCATATCTAAGTGTCTAGCAATCATATGTTGAAAGACAAGATACTGCATTTGATTAATGCAACCAGCTGTCGCAAAATCACTTGACCTTTGAGTTAGACACATATCAAGATAATCTACTCCATCTTTTCCATGTCTAACATTCCACTCTGTCATAAAAGCACAAGGTTTTAATCCATGTTTTTCTTTAAAATCATCTTCCTGCCACAAGCAAATTATATGTCTTCTACCATCAGGATTTTCTTTTAATCCTTTTAATAAATTCTTTACTAATTCATGACGTCTTACTGTTTCTCCGTAAACTGTACCGATGGTACGATTCCCAATATCCCATTCATCCCACCATGTTACGCCGTACTTATCTCTTAATAAATTTAAATCATTTGATTCATCTTGATATATCCATAGCAGCTCCCCAATACTACTTTTTATAGCTATTGGTCTTAGAGTAATCATTGGGCTTTCATTTTTAGTTAGATCATAGGTACACATACCATGATTGACACTCAAAGTATGAGCTGGAGTTCCATCAGCATAATGCGGTCTAGGATTTTTATCTAGGCATCCTTCATCTAGTATTCTTTGTAGTATCTCTTTAGTATACATATCACCTTTTGTCATTTTTATTTCCTCCTACTATTTTATATTGACCAGTCTAGTATAGCATGTATGTACAAAAAATAGTGTTGCAAAAGCAACAAAAACTTACACTTTTAAATTTAATATTTTTATAGTTCAAAAGAAAAGAATGACTAATCGCCATTCCTCTTAACAAATTTATTAAAATCATTAATTTCATCTGTATCAAGATTTGTATCAGCAAGTTTATCAATTATGCTTTTTTGTTCGCGCGATAACTTCTTAGGAGTATATACTTTGAAGACAACATACATATCACCTTTATGACGACGATACTCATTATCAACGCCTTTTCCTCTAACTTTTTGTTTTTCACCGGAATCAGTTCCCGGTTGAACAGTTAATTTAACATTTCCATATAAAGTTGGAATTGTTTTTTTACATCCTAAAATAGCTTCTGTTATAGTAAGAGGAACCTCTAAATAAATGTCATCGTCTTGACGAATAAAGTAATCATGATCAGAAACAACATATTCTAAATAAAGATCACCATTTTCACCACCATTAGTACCAGGATTACCTTTACCAGATACTCGTTGTCGATCACCAGTATTTACTCCAGCTGGTATATTAATTGTAATGCGTTTATTTTTCTTAATTTTACCCTTACCATTACATTCACCACATTTACGTTTATATACTTTACCTAAACCATTACAATCAGGGCAAGGACCTTTAGATAAAAATGAACCTAATATAGTTTGACGTTGACTTGTTACCGTTCCTGTTCCATGACAAGTTTTACATGTTTCTGGATCAAATCCACCATGTCCATTGCATTCATCGCATTCTTCAGTAACATCTAGATTGAACTTTTTCTCAGTACCAAAAACTGCTTCTTCAAATGTTAAACTCATTCGCATTAGAACATCTCTGCCACGACTTGCTCTAGTGCGTGAAGTTGAACCACCAAAATTAGAGAAGCCTCCAAAGGCAGAAGACCCTCCCCCAAAGAAACTATCAAATATATCACCGAAGTCAAAATCACTAGCATCAAATCCACCATAACCATTAAAGCCGCCAGCACCAGCTGAACCACTTACTCCTGCATGACCATATTGATCATACATTTTTCTTTTATTTTCATCAGACAATACTGAATAAGCTTCTTGAGCTTCCTTGAATTTATCAGCTGCCGATGGATCATCTTTATTTAAATCTGGGTGGAATTGTTTGGCTTTTTTACGAAAAGCACTTTTTATCTCATCAGTAGTAGCTGTTTTTGAAACACCTAATACCTCATAATAATCTCTTTTGTCAGCCATATTTTCACTCCTTATTATTGATAAGAAAGCGCCCTATAAGGGCACTTATCTTTATTCTTCTTCGATGTCTGCTTCTTTTACATCATCGTCTTTATTTTTTTTCTTCTTGCTTGCATTTTTATCATCAGCTTCAGTTTCTTCAGAAGAATCACTATCAGCTTGTTCTGCTTCGCAATTCTTAGCAGCTTGTTCATAAACCTTTGTTGCTAAAGCCATAGCTTTTTCTTGAAGTTTATCTTTTTCTTTCTTAATTACTTCAATGTCATTCTTTTCAATAGCTTCTTTTAAATCTTTAATTAAATCTTCAGCTTCTTCTTTTTCTTTTTTATCAACTTTGTCCCCTAAGTCTCTAATAGCTTTTTCAGTTTGGAACACTAATTGTTCAGCTTCATTTTTAACTTCTGCTTCTTCTTTACGTTTTTGGTCTGCTTCTTTATTTTCTTCAGCTTCCTTACGCATCTTTTCTACTTCTTCATCAGTTAGATTTGTACTTGATGTAATAGTAATAGATTGTTCTTTATTAGTTCCTAAATCTTTAGCTTTAACATTAACAATTCCGTTAGCATCGATATCAAATGTTACTTCAATTTTTGGAACTCCTCTTGGTGCTGGTGGAATATTATTTAATTGGAAATTACCTAATGTCTTGTTATCAGCTGCCATTGGTCTCTCACCTTGAAGAATATGAATATCTACAGCCGGTTGATTATCAGCAGCAGTTGAGAATACTTCCGATTTTGAAGTTGGTATTGTTGTATTTCTTGGAATTAATGTAGTCATTACTCCACCTAAAGTTTCAAGACCTAATGATAATGGAGTTACATCTAGTAAAACAATATCATTAACATCACCAGTTAATACTCCACCTTGAATAGCAGCACCCATAGCAACTACTTCATCTGGATTAACTTCACGAGATGGTTCTTTACCTAACTCTTTAGTAATTAAATCATAAACCATTGGAACACGAGTAGATCCACCAACTAAAATTACCTTATCAATGTCTTTCTTAGTCATTTCAGCATCTTTTAAAGCCTTTTTAACTGGTTCTAGAGTTGATTCTACTAAATCAGAAATTAAGTCTTCAAATTTAGCACGAGTTAAAGTCATATCAACATGTAATGGTTCTCCATCATCACCCTTAGCAATAAATGGTGCTGAAATTTGAGTTGAAACCATACCTGATAAGTCTTTCTTAGCTTTTTCAGCAACCTCTTTTAAACGTTGCATTGCCATCTTATCTTTTGATAAATCAATGGAATTTTCTTTCTTAAATTCTTTAACAATATATTCAATAATTCTTTCATCAAAATCATCACCACCTAAGTGATTATTACCACTAGTTGACTTAACTTCGAAAACTCCATCACCTAATTCAAGGATTGATACATCGAAAGTACCACCGCCTAAGTCATAAACTAATATTGTTTGACCGTCATTTTTTTCAAGCCCATAAGCTAAAGCAGCTGCTGTTGGCTCGTTTATTATTCTTTCAACTTCTAAGCCAGCAATCTTACCAGCATTTTTAGTAGCTTGACGTTGTGAATCGTTAAAGTATGCTGGAACTGTAATAACAGCTTTAGTTACTTTTTCTCCTAAATAACTTTCTGCATAATCTTTAATATAAGATAAAATCATAGCTGAAACTTCTTCTGGAGTATATTCCTTACCTTCTAATTCTACTTTTTCACTTGTTCCCATTTTTCTCTTAATTGAAGAAACAGTATTAGGATTAGTTAAAGCTTGACGTTTTGCAGATTCTCCTACTATTCTTTCTCCTTTTTTAAAAGCAACTACTGAAGGTGTTGTTCTTGCTCCTTCAGGATTTGGAATTACTTTTGGTGCACCAGCTTCAAGAACGGCTGCACAAGAATTTGTTGTACCTAAATCGATACCAATTATTTTACTCATATATTATTATCTCCTTTAATTTTGATTTATTTTTACAGAGGCAGGTCTAATTACACGATCATGTAATTTATAACCCTTTAATAATACCTCTATAACTACTTCATCTTCCATACCATCAACATGGTCGGTCAATAAAGCTTGCTCTTGTGTTGGGTCAAATACTTCTCCAACACGGTTTATTTCCTCTACTCCAAACTTTTTCAAAGCTTCAGTTAGAGCAGCATACATCATTTTAAATCCAGCTAAGAATTTAGAAATATCATCTGACAAATCATTATCATCTAATTTAATAGCTCTTTCAAAATTATCAACTATTGGAATAATTTCCATAATTAAATCTTTATTAGCAAACTTTAACATTCCTGTAACTTCTTCATCCTTACGACGACGATAATTTATTAAGTCTGCTTGAGCTAATTTTACCTTTTCAATAAGACTATTTTTGTCGTTTTCTAACTCAGCTATTTTTTTATTTAATTCTTCTATTTGACAAGTATCTTCCTTTTCTTGATGACAACATCCACCACATTCACAAGTATTTTCTTCTTCTGCATGGCAAGTGTCATCTTCTTTTAATACCTCTACTTTTTCTTTATTTTGTTTCATAATCTCCTACCTTTCAATGTTTTCTTTCATGTATTCCAGCATTGAAACAACACGATCATATTCCATTCTCTTTGGACCAATAATAGCTATTGTTCCTTCTTCATTACCATTTTTAAAAGTTGTTTTTATAACCGTTACATCACTATCAATATTATTCTCATTACCAATGTATACTTGAATATTATTATTACCATCATCTCTTATATCTCGTAATAATTTTTCATCTTCCAACTTATTAAAAACATTCTTTATTTTGGCAATATTTGAACTAAATTCAGGCTGTTCCAAAATCTTATTTCTACCTACTATATTTACTTCTTGATTTGTAAAATCATTAAATACATGATAAAAAGCATTGTATAGCTGTTCATGTTGTTTTACATAATTACCAATAATAGGTTTTATTTCATACTCTAATTTTGCACTTATTTCATCAATCGGAGTGCCTGATATTAGGTTGTTGATAAGACTAACTGTTTTCTTTACTTCATTAAGAGAAACATCTTGCAACTTAATATTTTTATGTTCTACATGACCCTTATCAGTAACTATAATTACAATCATACTAACTTCATCAATCGGAACTACTTCTATTTGTTTAAGAAGATTCTCATGAGATGTGCTTCCTAGCACTACAGTTGTATAATTTGTGATATCCGATATAACCTGCAAACTTTTAGTAATTACATCAGATAAAGCTAATTGCTGATTGCGGAAAACAATTTGTAATTTTAACATGTCTTCAGCATTCATCTTTTTAAGTTCCATTAGATTATCAACATAATAACGATAACCAAGCTCACTTGGAACTCTTCCTGATGAGGTATGAGTCTTTTCAAGTAGTCCAGTATCTTCTAGAACTGCCATTTCATTTCTAATTGTAGCACTAGAACATTTTAATGCTTTTGATACTACTTTAGAACCAACAGGCTTAGCTTCTTTAATATACTTCTCGACTATTAACTTTAGAACTTTATTTTGTCTATCAGTTAACATTCCATCAACCTCCTAGCACTACTATTATACAAGTGCTAAGTGTATTGTATGACATTTTTTAGCACTTGTCAATAAAATGTGCTAACTTTTAAAAATTTCTTAAAAAAACACAAAACCAATCACTTTTATTTTAATGAATAATCATAACAATTAAATAATTTATCAAAACAAAAACTACTAGTACAATAGTTAGTAATTTATTATTTAATAAATATATTCTTATTTAATCATTTATAAGTTCTATATTATTAAATTTTTTTAAATATTTCTAAATTATTATGGAGTATCTGTAGAAATAGCATCAGTTTTACTAATTCCAGCAATTTTCTCTACTCTTTCTTGCTGTTCTTCAGTTAAAGTTATTTCAAAAGATTCTAGTGTTTGAATTAAAGAATATAATTCTTTCAAAGTGAATTGACTATTTTTTGCTGATGACTTTCTTAAGCTTTTAGTTAATACAATATGTTCTTGCAGTTCTCTTCATTCCATTAAGATAACTTGTATATTCAATTTCCATTTTCTTAAAACTCAAATTATCTGTTAGTTTTTCTATTTCTTCTATAGTAAATTGTGATTGTCTATTTATATCACATCTCTGCATAAACGCTACATATAAATCATAAAACCTTTTAGAATCAAATTCTTGTGTCATAAAATCATCTCATGGCTTTATTCATTTACTATATAAATACAAAGAAAAAAGCAGTCAATGACTACTTTATTATTGAGCACTTACAATATAAAATCTTTGTGCATAATTAGCTGCATATGAACTTAAAATTA
>CALVRD010000058.1 GCA_944358435.1 uncultured Bacilli bacterium
ACCCAATGTATAGTTAACTTTTCCTTATTTTATAAGGATTTAAGTAGTTTTAATACACACACACATTCCACATGGTATGTTCTTGGAAACATATTAAATGGTTTTACGTAGTTAATTATATAATTTTCTGATAACTCTTTTAAATCTCTTGCGAGCGTTGCAGGATCACATGATACATAGATTATTGTTTTAGGGCATATGTTTTTTAAAGTGGTTAGTGTTTTTTTATCTAAACCAGCACGGGGTGGATCAACTATTATTAAATCAATATCAGAAGAAAAATTAGTAATAATATTTTCAACTTTATCACAAATAAATTCGATATTATTTATATTATTTAGTGTCATATTTTGTTTAGCATCATTTATATTTGACCTTGAGTAATCAATACCAATTACTTTTTTAGCATATTTAGCTACATATATTCCAATAGTTCCAGTACCACAATATAAATCTAAGATTGTATTTGGCTTTTCATTTTCCACTACTTGTTTTACCTCATCATATAGTTTTTCAGTTAAATATTTATTAACTTGAAAGAAAGAATCAGCTGATAGATAATATTTCTTATCACCAATTGAAGTAATTATTTTATTATTATTTGACAGCACTTTGTCATTAATAATTAGAACATCAACACCTGGTATAGAGTTGATATTTGTTATATTGCCAGTTAACTTTATCATTAACATTTCTTTATCGTTTGAAACCCTAATTATGGCCTCTTTTATGTCATTTGTTTTGGCTAAATTTTGAAGAACTGGAATAATCATATTAATTTTTTTATCTAACAAATTACAAGAAGTTACTTCAATCAACTCATTAGTTTCTTGTTTATAATAGCCTAATTTGTTATTAGAACCATGTAAAGTAACTTTATTTCGATAAAAGCTTTGATTGTTGTACTCAATATTTTTAACTTTGATAGGAAGCCTAGTAAATTGCTGGAATAACTCCTTTACTTTTTCTTCTTTATATAAGTTTTCTTTTTGATAATCAAAATGTTCTAAATGACAACCTCCACATTTATGAAAATATTGACATTTTTCAACTATTCTATCTGAAGATAATTCAATATAGTCTATGGCTTCTCCTAAATAATATTTTTTTGTCTCTTTAGTTATTTTTAAATCAATAATTTCTTCTGGAAGAGCATCTTTAATAAAACAGATCTTGCCGTCAATATGAGCAATTCCTCGTCCAAAATGATCTAATTTTTCGATTTTTATTTTCATAATATCCCTCTTTTTTATTATAACAAAATGTACATAAAAATAGAATATATCTACATAATAATATTGGTGATAATATGATTTCTATCTGTAAGTTAAAGAAGAAAGTTAGCCCTTCAAAAGATTATATTTTTAGAGATGTAATTATTGATGGAGAAAAAGTTTCTTTTATTTTTAATGAAGTATTAACTGACGGTGAAAGTATTAATGAAATTATTTTAAAAAGATTATTTTCATTAAAGAAAAAACAACTAAAAAAATTAGAGAATGTATTACCTGCTATAAGTATGAAAATAATTAAGGAATCAGAAATCTTATATTATGTTAATAATGGATATATTATTATTATTTACAAGAAAATATATGCCTTTGAGATGCGGGCGATAATTGATCGAGGAGTTAATACAATTGATGGTGAGCTAACTATAACGGGACCGAAAGATAGTTTTTCGGAAAATTTTAATACAAACTTGGGACTTATTAGGAAAAGAATAAAGTCATGTGATTTAAAGGTCATTGATATGGAAATTGGGAGAAGTAGTAAAACAAAAGCTGGGGTATTGTATGTTGAGGGTATTGTAAAAAAAGAAATTCCTAAAAGAGTAATTGAAGTCTTGAAAAAAATTGATATAGATGGAATTATTGATTCAAGTTATTTGAAGACAGTGCTTGAAGGGCAAAAAAGTTTTTTTCCAACAATTATGATGAGTGAAAGACCGGATAAAAGTTCAATGGCTTTACTTGAAGGAAAAGTTGTTGTTATTACAGATATGAGTCCATATGCCTTAATTTTGCCAAGCTTTTTTATAGATTTTTTTCATACTACTGATGACTATTATCAGAAATCATTTAATACTACTTTTATTAGAATTATTAGATTAATAGCTTTTTTTATAGCAATTTTTATACCTGCTATATATATTTCTGTTACAACTAGAAATTATGACTTAGTATCTCTTGATTTACTTTTAATGCTTAAAGCTGGAAGAACGTTTGTTCCTTTTCCGGCCTATATTGAAGCCTTTTTTATGATTGTTTGCTTTGAGATACTTAAAGAATCTGATTTACGAATGTCTTTTGCTAGTGGATCCTCTATTTCAATTCTTGGAGGATTAATACTGGGAGATGCAGCAGTTGCGGCTGGAATTGTATCCCCTATTATGATTATAATTATTGCTATTTCTTCAATTGCTGGGCTCATTTTCTCATCTATTGAATTAGGAAATGCTATTAGAATTTATAAAATATTTTTATTAATTTTAGGAACAATCTTTGGTATTTATGGAGTTTTTTTAGGAGGCGTTTATATTTTTTATAAGTTATTAACTCTTAAAATATTTGGAATACCGTATTTTGTACCGTTTTTACCAGTAGAAAAAAACGAATTAAATGATTCTTTTGTTAAAAGAGAAGAACCTGTTAAAGTTAGGAATTCATTTTTAACTAAAAATATTGTTAGGGGGAAGTATAAATGAAAAAAGTTCTAATTGTTATATTGGCTATTAGTGGACTATTTTTATTTAGAATACCAGAATATAAGGAGCTCAATGATTTGGCTATAATTGAAGGTATAGCAGTTTATTATGATGGAGTTAATTATACTATTTATTTAAAAGAAATAATTCCTATAAAGAGTGAGCAAGGTATTGAATACAAATATAAATATTATCAAACTAAAGATAGTAATGTGTATGAATGCTATAAGAAAATAATTAGTAATACAAAAAAGAAACTTTATCTAAAAAGATGTAAGTTTCTAGTTACTAATATATCTGGTAGTGATGAAATTATAAATATTTTTAAAATTAAACCTAAAAATATTTATCATGAAATTAAAGATGTTTATGAGAAATTAAAGCAACTTTAGTCTTTTATTTCTTCACAAGAATACCCTTGATTTATATAGAATGTTTTTTGGAGTTCTAGTTTTTGAAAATAATTCATAAACTCAAAATTCCCAGTATTTCTTTCAGCTAAATAATCAGTTATAGTGACAACCGTATTATTTTTACTTTCATTAATATTTAATCCTCTGATAGTTTGAAAAAAACTTAATTCTTGACTTGAGCTAGTATTAATTACCGGGGTTTTATTAATTTCAATTGAAAGTTCATCTGCAGTTAATTTTGTATAGGTAATAATATTTTGCTTGGGATCATTATTTTCATACTTAGTCCTACTAGTTATTTTGTATTGCTCAGATTGATTTAGACCAGTACAGGAAAGAATTATAATTTTTTTGTTTTCTTTATTAGTTATTACTTTTTGTTTTGGCATTACTATTCTTAATATTGGAGGAGAAATTATAACAACTAAAAGTAGAAAGATTGCTAGAATAAGTAAAAAGTTTGTATAATCTAGTCTTTGCTTTTTTCTTTTCTTTTTAAGACTTTTTTTTAATTCTTTTTTTTCTTGTCTCAACGTGTTTTCATCTTTTAATTGTAAACTTTCTTTTTTTACATCTTCTGCTGATATAGCTTTTGGCTCTTCAACTGATGCTTGACTTGATTGTGCTGTTGGAGTTAAGACTGGCGAAGAAAAATCTTGAGTTACTATAGCTTGCTCCTCTGTTTTTTGTTTTTCATCTATATTGTTCATCTTTGCTTATCTCCTTTTACTATTTTCTATTTAATACTAGCATATTATTTTGACAAATTCAAATGCTTTTATTATTTAATTTTAATACCTAAAAGTAATGATAGTACTAAAGCTTGTTCATAGTTGACTATTAAACCTTTTAGATTATTTATATTAATTTTAATATTTGTAATAGTTGAAGTTGTAAAGTCAATATCTCTCATTATGGTATTATAAAATTCACTATTGGTTAAATCACATGATTCAAATGTTATTTTCTTCCATTTTAAATTATTAAAGGATGATTCTTTTAAAATACAGTTGCTAAAAGTTATATTTTTTAGATTAGAGCCACTAAAATTAGCATATAGTAAGTTGCAATTATTAAAAATTACATTGTCTAAATATGAATCTGCAAAATTTATACCCACTAAGTTACAATTATCAAATACAACATTTTGATATGAATGGGAGGTTAATTCAAGATTAGATAAATTGCATTTATTTAGTTTTACTTCATTTAAATCCAAGCCTTGAAAAGTTGCTAGTGATAAGTCCGAGTTTTCAAATTCTGTACTTATTATTTCTGTATATTCATGGTGCCCCTCTATTTTTAGGTTTTGATATTTTTCTGATTCAATATATTCTTTTAATTTCATAAATTTATTCCTTGCTTTTAAGATTTTTTAGACGATTTAATTTATCGGTAATTATATTTCTTCTCTTTATTTCTTCTTCTGTATTTAAAATATAATTTTCGTCTTTTATAGTAATTATATTGCCTTCCTTAATATTTTGAGGCAATTTTTTTAAGTTTATCTCTAATTTTTCTTTTGTTTCAATACTTTCTAGTATGGCTATATTCTCATTAATTTGGTCAACTGCATAGTTCATACTTTTCACCTACCCATTTGTTTCTGTTTTAATATTACTAAAATTAATTATAGTTCCATTGCTTTCAGCAACTATCGTTCCTTGTTCATCGGTTCTATATACCTTAACATTATTTTTATTTAGACGATTTATAATCGTACTACTAGGATGTTTATAAATATTATCTTTTCCTACAGAAATTACGGCATATGTTGGTGATACTTTTTTTAAAAAAGATAATGTTGTTGAGCCGGTAGAACCATGATGAGATACTTTTAAAACATCACTTCTAATATTCTCATTTAAAATTCTCTGTTCTATTTTACTACTAGCGTCTCCCATAAATAAAAAACTAGTTGTTCCATATTCAAGCCTTAAAACAATAGAAGTATCATTTAAGTCACTAGAATTATCTTCAACATTTAAAATTTCAATCCTAGTTTCTTCAAAATTCAATTCTTCATTTAGCGTTGGAGTTTGAAATGCTACTTGTTTTTCTTCTAGGGCATCTAATACATCTTCAAAGGTTTTAGTTGTTGTTATTACTTCAGGCATATAGAAACTTTCAATACTAAAGTTTTTAATTATATCATCTAGTCCTCCAATGTGATCTTCATGAGCATGAGTTCCAATTACTATTTTGAAGTTAGTGATACCAAGACTTTTAAAGTAATTAACTAGCTTTAGCCCATCTTCATTATTCCCTGCATCTATTAACATATACTCATTATTATTTTCAATTAAAATAGAATCAGCTTGGCCGACATCTAAGAAATAGACCTTTAAATTATTGTTATTTATAATTTTTGTAGTTTCTTGTATTTCTCTATTTTGAAAATTACTTTTTGATAAATTGGTACTTATATCATTATAATAAATTGTGAAAAAAGCTACTATTAATATCAAAATTGATTCTATTAATTTCTTTTTATTCTTTTTACTCATAAATTATCTTTCCTTTTACTATAGTAATTCTTGATCAACTAATGTATTAAGATTTGAATATTCACTTATAGGTGCTTTTATATCAATAATTGAATATTTGTCAGATTCTCTTCTAATTCTAATGACCTTTCTAGCCTTTGCCTTAATAAATTTTTCTATTTGATAAGGATTATTGTCAATAAATATGCCATTCTTGTAGTCTGCTTCTTTTATATTTGTTTTTGATGATTCAGTTATAATTACATCTTGTAGATATTCATTCAGATTTGAAGATTCAATTTTCTTTTTTTGATAAGCTATGTTTCCATATGTCAAAATAATTACCTCATATTTTTTAGTTAACCTTATTTTGTCTAATGCCTCTATGACGTCTTTATATAGATATGTTGCAGAGTATAATTCTTCTACCTCAGTCAACATTTCTTCTGGTAATTTCATTTTTATGTATAAAGTTTCTGCAAGAATATCTAAATTAAATAGATTTTCTTTGGTAAATAAGTCTTTTTTTACTTCTTGTACTTGTGTTTTACTTATTCCATACTTATTACAAATATTTAAAAAATTATTTATAAGTTTATTACTGTCATATAATGTTCCATCAAAATCAATATAAATTTTTGCTTTCATTCTATTTTTGCTCCTACTCTATATTGTTATTTTAACTTAGAAAGAAAGCAATTGTCAAACTAAGTAGGCTTTAATTATTTAATATTTTTTATAGCTGACATTTGATTTAATATTGAATCTTTAATTAACTTTTTATTTTAATTTAGACTACTATTCTGTAAAAGCATTTGTAGAAATTAAATAAATATTTTTATAGTTTAGGAAAAAGAAAGGTAAAATATTTATATAATTTCTTTGCTATAAAATTATCATATATGACATTAATATCCATAAAAGAAGCGTTACTTGTTGATACAGTTTTTAATGTTTTGGATATAAGTTCTTTGACTATTCCTTTATTAC
>CALVRD010000059.1 GCA_944358435.1 uncultured Bacilli bacterium
GTATTAATATCTTTACCACTTATATATTTATTTAATTCTATATAACTAATGAATACAGCTCTTAATTCTTTTTTCTTTGAAGAAGGATTTTCTTTTGGAGAATAATTATTAAGACAAAGTAATAGTCCTAATATACAAGCAATAACTAATATTATTATTTTTTTCATTAAATCACCAAGTCTAAAATAACATTAATTATTTAAAAAACTTGTCATTTTATATTTTCTCGTTTAATTAAAAATAATTTATTTTTTTGATAAAATCCATAGAATATATCTTCTAATTTATAATTTTCTTCTTTTAATTTTTTATTTAACCAGTCCTTATTTTTACTTATTTGAGTTAAAACATCTTCTTGAATTTTACCATCTAATATTAAAGGTAGAGGATAAGTTCTATCGGCATCATCCGCTCTTTTAAAGATTGATAATTTACCACTAGTTTCTAATACTGCATAATCTACTTCTTCAATTGATTTTATTGATTGAGCTCTTAATTGAGTTAATAAGTCATCTAAATTATATCTTTGTTTTAGCATTTCTTTGAAGTTTACTTTTCCTCTGTTAATAATGACAGAAACTTTACCATCCATAATATCTCTAACATTTTCATTTTCTAAAGATATTCGTGCCATAATAAGTTCAATTATTACTAAAGTAATTATAGGTAGTATTGATAAGAAAACGCTATCTTTATAATTTTCAATTGATATAGCTGCTAGCTCAGCAATAAAAATGGATACTATAAAATCCATTACTGATAGTTCCCCTACTTCTCTTTTTCCCATAAAACGATAGGAAGCCGCAATAATTGCATAAAATAATATACATCTAAAAATTACACTTATATAAGTCATATTTCTTCACCCATTTATATAATGTTATTTTTCATAAATTTTATACATATACATAATATTTATTGAGGTGTAATATGGCTTATTTAAAAAAATATGGATTAAGACTTCTTTATACATTTATTTTTATAATTATAGCTTTGGTTATAATGACGACGCTTTATTATTTTAATATTATTGGAAATGGATTACATAAGGTTTTAAAAATAGTTATTGTTATATTATCTATTTTTATAAATTCCTTTATTCTAGGTAAAAATGCTAAAGAAAGAGGTTATTTAGAGGGTTCAAAATTATCTTTTTTAGTAATAGTTACCTTTCTAATTTTAAGTCTTCTTACTAAGCAACCATTAAAAGTAAGACATTTACTTTACTATGTGATAATATTAACAACTTCAATATTAGGTAGTATGATTGGGATTAGTAGAAAAAAAGATTAGGCAAAAAGTATCTACAAGTAAATAGTAGAAATTTCCTAATCTTTTTCTGTTTCTTTGACAATATAAATAGGTCTTTTCTTTGTTTCTAAATATGTTTTAGATAAGTATTGACCAATAATTCCCATGCAAAATAATTGTACACCACTAACTAAAAAGATAATGCAAACTAAACTTGGCCAACCACTTGTTGGATCTCCAAAAATCAAAGTACGAATGATTATAAATAAAATCATAACAAAGGCTATAAAACAAAATATGATTCCAAGTATTGAGGCAATAGTAAGGGGTAATGTTGAAAAGGCAACTATTCCTTCTATTGAGTAAAGAAATAATTTCCAAAAACTCCATTTAGTTTCTCCTGCTACTCTTTCAACATTTTCATAAGCTATCCATTTAGTGTTAAAGCCTACCCAGCCAAAAATTCCTTTAGAAAAGCGATTGTATTCTTGCATTGATAAGATTGCTTCAACCATTTGTCTTGTCATTAAACGATAGTCTCTAGCTCCATCGACAATATCAGCATTTGATATTTTATTTATAAGTTTGTAAAACAGACGAGCAAAGAAACTTCTTATTGGAGGTTCTCCTTTTCTTGTTACTCTTCTAGTTGCGACACTATCATACCCTTCATCTACAATTGCTTGATACATTTCTGGTAGTAATGCAGGAGGATCTTGTAAATCAGCATCCATAACAGCCACAAAATCTCCTGTTGAGTTTTTTAAACCGGCATATATTGCAGCTTCCTTACCAAAATTTCTAGAAAAGGAAACGTATCTTACCCTTTTATCTTTCTTACTTAAATCTCTTAAACTATTTAAAGTATTATCTTTTGAACCATCATTTATAAATATAAATTCAAATTTTACTTTCTTCATTTCTTCAGCAACTTTTGTAATTTCTTTATAAAAAAGTGGTAATGATTCTTGTTCATTATAGCAAGGAACTACTATTGATATTTTATTCATTTTACTTCTTCTCCTTAAATAATTTTGCTAAAACATTAAACTCATATCCATAAGAAGAGTTAATACTCTAAATGAATAAAAGCTAAATATTTTTTATTTTTCTTTTGAATCTTTCATATAGAAGAACTACTAACATAAGTAATAATCCTATAAATGTAAGTAAATATCCTAATTTTAACCAAGGTGAATTATATTTAATTTTAATATTATGATTTCCTTTTTCTATTTTAAAGCCAAGAAATGATGTATTAACAATTTCTTTATCTATTTGTTTATTATCTACATAAACACTAAAGCCATCATCATATGGAATACTTGTAATTACATTTTTAGAAGAATTAGTATTAATTGATGCAGTAATTATACTTTTACTTCTATTTATCTTAATATTTTTTAAACTATTATAAGTATTTATTGGATAATCCATTATATAAGTTTTAATATTAGATATTTTGTATTTTCCTTTACCTATTTCAATATTTAAATTAGTAATATTATTTGAGTTAGAAATAACATACTCGAATCTTTTATTTTGATTATGGTACATCCAGTCTTTACAAGTTAACTTGTTGGTTATTCCATTTATTGTTATTATTGAATCTTTTTCTTTACATGATCCATTATAATCCATGTCAAATGTTATAATTAAAATTTTATTTTGAATAGGATTTTTTAATTTATAATTGTATTTAGTGTTTTTCTTTAAATTAAAATCATAACTATCTTTTTTTACTAGTTTTGTTTCATTTATTTTTGTTTTATAATTTGTTGTACCCTTTTCTTTTACTACTGGATTATTAATCATATATTCCATATTAAAGGGAAATTCTAGTTTATTATATTCTTCATAAGATCCTACTTTTTCTGTTATATAAATAATTGGCAGAGCACTTTTATTTTTATATAGTCCTAATTTACCACTAGTTTTTATTTTTTCATAATTTGGTCCTTTATCTTTGGTATCAATAATATATTTAATTCCCATAAAGTCATCAAATAAGACATTATCGGCTCCAGCTGTTATAAAAGCATTTCGATATTTAATATTATTTCCAGTTTTAAAATTATAAAAATCCCAATAATAATTATTATAATTTGATGAATATATATTGGTACTATAATAATTATATTTGTAAGATTTATTAGCGGTTAAATAAGGTAAAATATTAGTATTTGTTCTATAAAAATTATTATCAGATATATTATCAATTAAATTTGTAATGTCTTTATTATTTATTTCTTTATATTCATTTATACTTACATAATGTTCGGAAAAGTTATTTACAAATGATGAAATTATTAAAACTAATAATAGTGGAAGCAAAAGTATTTTTTCATTTTTCTTCTTACTAAAATACCAAATAGATATATATGTAATTGAAGATTCTAGTATGATAACTATATAAAATAATTTAAAAAATTTATCAGCATTTTTACCTAACAAAAATAGTAAAAGAATAATCGTAAAAGAACCTAATATATATTTTAAATTAACATTATCATTTTTTAAATGTTCAATAAACTTTGCAAGAATAAAAATATATAAGACAACAAATGGAATAAAGACTTTCCCTCTAACATATAAAAAGCCATTTAAAGCATACATAAAAAAGGGAATTAGTGTAAATATTAATACAATTATGCTTAAAATTACTTCTCCTTTGTTTTTCTTTTTACTAAAGATAAGTCCTAGAGGAGCAATTAAAAATAAAGAAGTTAATCCCATTGTATAAGATCTATACAATACTTCGGATACATTTGGTAAAATTAGATTAGTTAATGTAGTCGAATTAATAGATGTTCTGCCAGAAGATAATGTAACATATAGTGATGGCATAAGTATTATACCTGCAAGTAATATAGGTATTATTATTCTTATTGCTGATTTTAAAATGTCTTGTAAAAATATTTTCCAAGTAAATTTATCATTTTTGTTAATTAATTTGTATAATCCATAAATTAAAACTACAACAATAGAAGTTACACTATAATAATAATTAGTCATTATTATTAAAAATACACTAATCATAAGTAAAAATGATTTGTTTTTATTTACATATTGATCTACTCCCATTAAAGCTAGAATTAAAAAGGGAATATACCACACAAACATAATATGATGATGAAAATGATAAGTTAAGGGAGATAGACTTAAAAAACATAATGATAAAATTAATGATGTTTTATCACTATATTTATTACTAGTTAAAAATCTATATATTAATAGTCCTGATAGTAAATATAAAAGTATACTTGCAGTAATTACATAGGTTGTCATATTAATAAATGGTAGTAAATATGAAATTAATATAATAGGGCTTAAAAATCCATAATATGCATAGTTAAAAATATTTTGACCTGCTCCTAAATTAAAAGCAAAGTTTGGTAATAAATTACCTGTTTCATAGAAAGTATTTCTGAAATATTCGGGTATAACACTATGTTGATTAATCCAATCGGTACTAGAACCATATAAGTTGTTAATACCTAACAATAGGAATGTTAAAATAATTCCATATAAAATAATAATTAAATAATTTCTTTTGCTTTTCATACTATTATTACTCCAATAATTTAATTAAGTTTTTTATAAAATCTTTGTAATTATTATAACACATAATACTTAAATATTTTTAAAATAAAATTAGAGCTTTATCCAAGCTCTTTTTCAATCATTTTAATTTCTTGTTTAGTAATATATTTCTTCAACCAATAATTTTTTGGTAGGATATCGATTAGTATTTTTCGAGAGATCATTTCTTTTTTATAATACTCTTCGAATAAATTACCTTTTTTTTCTAGGAAAACTGGTCCAAAGAAGAAGTCTTTTTTAGTATATTTTCTTTTCCCTTTTTTAAATACTATGATTTGATAAATAAATTTTTTATCTTTGACAAATTCTTCATTTGCAATATAGAAACCAGATTTTACTAAAAATCTTTTAACATCAATTTGATAATTATTGGGGCTAAGAATTATTGTATCAACTTTTTTCAATACTTCTAGATGTCTTTTAAATATACCAATCATATTTCTGCCACCCATACCAGAAATAATAACGGTATTGACTTCATCACTATAGGTATCTAAGCCATTACCTAAGCGAACTTCTATTTTATCTTCTAATCGTTCTTTTTTAATATTTTGCTTAGCTATTTCTACTGGACCTATGGCTACATCTGAGGCAATTGCTTTAATGTTTTTGTTTTTCTTTACTAAGTAAATATCTAGAAAAGCATGATCACAACCAATATCTAAACAAAAGGAATTAGATTCAACTAAATCCCCTATTTTTTTTAATCTATCATTTATTTTCATTAGTCAGTTAAGAAGTCCTTTAATTTTCTAGAACGAGAAGGATGTCTTAGTTTACGAAGGGCTTTAGCTTCAATCTGACGAATACGTTCACGAGTAACACCAAAGATTTGTCCAACTTCTTCAAGTGTTCTACATTGTCCATCATCAAGTCCAAAACGTAGTCTTAATACTTTTTCTTCACGATCAGTTAAAGTTTTTAAAACACCACTTAATTCTTCTTTTAGCATTTCAACTGTAGCATATTCTTCAGGTCCCATAGTTCTTTCGTCTTTAATAAAATCGCCTAAATGAGAATCGTCTTCTTCACCAATTGGTGTTTCAAGTGATACGGGGTCTTGAGAAATTTTAT
>CALVRD010000060.1 GCA_944358435.1 uncultured Bacilli bacterium
AACATAAGATATATTATACTATAAACAAACTTAATTCCGTTTTTTTTAAAAAACGGAATTCCAAATGAAAATCTACGTAGCTTGAATTAGGGTTTATAATTATATTGAAGAGTTTTAATAATTATAGTAGAATTATAGTTGTTAAGGGGTGATTTAGTGGATAATCCAGAGTTTATTGAATTAAGGAATAAATTTTTATTTGGACTTTTTATAGCTACAATTATAGTTATAGCCGGAGTACTTTTATTTACTAAAAAGTTTGGTGATAAAAGATCAACTGCCTTAGAACAAATTAATAAAAATGAAACTTTTTTACTATTAGTTGTTGATAGTAAAAATTGTAATAATTGTCGTGATTTAAAAAGTAAGTTGAATAGTCTAAATATTAATTATATTCAATATGATATTCATAAATCTAGTGATTTAGATGATATTTGTTATAAACTTGGAATCAATAAAAATAACTTTACTGCTCCAAGTTTAATATTTATAAAAGATGGCGATAAAGAGGCTAGCATTTTAGATATTTCTAATACCGAAGAAATGGAAATATTTTTAAATAGCTATGGCTTTATTGATTAGGTGAGTATATGGAAAGATTAGTCGCATTAGTTACAGGAAGTAGTAGAGGAATTGGTAGAAGCATTGCACTCGAATTTGCTAAAGCATCAATTGATGTAGTTATAAATTATTATCGACATGAAAAAGAAGCTTTAGAACTAAAGCAATATATAAAAGAAAATTATGCTGTTAGAGTAGAGGCTATCTGTTGTGATATTTCTAAAGAAGAAGATGTAAAAACAATGATTAATAGTATTATTAATAGTTTTGGTAGACTTGATATTTTAGTTAATAATGCTAGTATTTGTAACGATAGCCTACTTCTTGATAAAAGTACTACTGATTTTAAAGAAATTTTAGGCGTTAATTTAATTGGAACTTATCTTTGTAGTAAATATGCTGGTAGAATAATGCTTGAAGCTAAAGGGGGAAAAATTATTAATATTTCATCAACTAATGCTCTTGATACTTATTACCCAGAAAGTTGTGATTATGATGCGTCTAAAGCCGGGGTTATTTCCTTAACTCATAATTTAGCTAGAGAATTTGCTCCTTTTATTCAGGTTAATTGTGTATGTCCGGGATGGGTTAATACCGATATGAATAAAAATTTATCAAAAGAACAGATTCAAAATGAAGAAAAGAAAATATTATTAAAAAGATTTGCAGAACCATCAGAGATTGCCAAAGTCGTGTTATTTCTAACTAGTTCAAATGCAAGCTATATAAATGATACAATTATTAGAGTCGATGGTGGAAAATATAATGGATAGGGTGATTTTATGTATAATAGTTTAGGTATTTCTAATGAAGTAGTAGAATTAGTTGATAAGTGTGAAAAGGATTGCTTAGAAGAATTTTCCAAGATTGATGATGCTTGCACTTTCAATAGTCTTAAAGTATTAAGTAGTTTTCATAAGAATAAGGTCTCAGAAGTACACTTTAATGCTACAACAGGATATGGTTATAATGATATTGGTAGAGATGTAATAGAAGATGTTTTTAAAGATGTTCTAGGCGCTGAAAACGCCTTAGTACGTAGTCAGTTCATTTCTGGTACTCATGCCTTAACAGTCTGTTTTTCAGCATTACTTAGACCAAACGACCTTCTTTTAAGTATATGTGGTAAACCATATGATACTTTAGATGAAGTTATTGGAATTAGAGAAAATCCAAGCTCACTAAAAAGTTATGGTGTTAAATATAGTCAAATTGAATTAGTTAATAATGATTTTGATTATGAAAAAATTGCTGAGTTTATTAAAAATAATAAAGTTAAAGTAGTAGAAATTCAAAGAAGTAAAGGTTATTCTACTAGAAAAAGTTTAGGTTTAGATAAATTAGGCAAAGTAATTAAACTTATCAAAAATATTGATAAAGATGTAATTATAATGGTTGATAATTGCTACTGTGAATTTGTTAGTGAAAGTGAACCATTAAGTGTTGGAGCAGATGTCATTGTTGGTTCCCTTATTAAGAATCTAGGTGGTGGAATTGCACCTAATGGTGCTTATATAGCTGGACGATATGATTTAGTAGAACTATGTGCTGAAAGATTAACTGTCCCTGGATGTGGTAAGGAAGTAGGTCCAAGCCTTGGAATTAATAAACAAATTTTACAAGGTTTATTTATGGCTCCATCAGTTGTAGCTTCAGCTTTAAAAACAGCCATTTTAACTAGCCGTGTTATGGAAGAATTAGGCTATGATGTTGAACCTAGATACAATGAGGAAAGAGTAGACATAGTTCAAAATATTATTTTCCATAATCCCGATAAGTTAATTGAATTTACCAGAGGAATTCAAGAAGCTTCTCCAATTGATTCCCAAGCAGTAGTTGAAGCGTCTGACATGCCTGGATATGATAGTAAAGTTATTATGGCAAGCGGATCTTTCACGCAAGGCTCTTCAATTGAACTATCTTGTGATGGCCCAGTTCGTGATCCTTATATTGCTTATATGCAAGGATCTCTTACTTATCCATATGGAAAATTAGGCTTAATGAAAGCTGTTAGTAAAATTTTAAATAATAAAATAGGTGAAAAATAGATGAATGATTATTATGATTTTTATGAGTTAATAATGACTCCTAATTATAAGTGGTTACAAATAGCATTTTCTATTTTACTCGTTGTCATACTAATAGCCAGTATTTTGATACTAATGTATTCAGTAGGGCTATGGAAAGTATATAAAAAAGCTGGTAAAAAAGGTTGGCAATCTGTAATACCTATTTATAATATCTATGTAGGCTGCCAAATATGTGGAATTGATACTAGATGGGTACTAATTACTATTGTTATAAGTTTTGCTGCCGTTATTATTAAATCGTTAGCACCTATCTCAGCAATTTGTAATTTATATTTTACAATTTTATATTCAGTTAGTATGGCTCGAAGTTTTAATAAAGATGATAGCTTTGCTATCGGACTTATACTTTTAGGACCAATATTTTATTTTCTCTTAGGTCTTAAAAAAAATGAATATATTGGTGCTAATCCAATGAAAGATTTTGTTTTCGAAATGATAAATCCTAAAGAAAAAGCTAAACAAGAAAGTAATGATACAGCTATACCTGCATCAAATACTACTAATGATTCTAATAATAATATAAAACGTCCTAATTATTGTTCAAACTGTGGTAGTAAAATCATAGATGGTACAAATTACTGTGGTAATTGTGGTCAAAAGATTTAAGGAATATTTAATAGTATTCCTTTTTTGACGAAAAAATTTAATAAATATTTGAATTTTATTTCTTACATGTGCGTATAATTTATTAGATTAAGGAGGAAGTCATGTTATGAATAAGCAAAATCTATGGTTTTTAACATTGTTTAGTTTAATATTAGTTTTAAGCGTTTATTATATTACAATGCCCAATGAATTACTACTTTCTAATAAAAATAAAGAAACAGTTACCAGTACAAAGGTTAATGAAATAATAGAAAATGTTTCACCTCTTGTTGCAATGAGGGTTAGTTTAGAAGAAGAAAGACAAAATGAAATGGATGTTTTACAAGAACAACTAACTAATGAAGCAACTAGTGGTGAAGAAAAAAATAATGCTTATGAAAAATTGAGGTATTTAAATGAATTACCAGGTAAAGAAGAAAAACACGAAAAAGAAATAAAAAAAGAGTATGGAATAGATTGCTTTGTAAAGATTGATAATAATAATATTAATAGTGTCTGCATCTCTGATAAGCATGATAGTACTTTGGCAAATAATATTATGCGTCTAATACAAAAAAGTTATGATAAAAAAATGTATATAACTGTTAAATTTCAACAAAGCTAGACACCAAATTTCTTTTTCTTCATAAAATATTTTAGGTGAAGAAAATGACTAGTAAAATTTTAACTGCTAGAGAAAGAAGCGTCTTTGAACTTTTGATTACCAATAAAAGTACTAAAGAAATCGCCTCTCAACTTGGAATAAGTGAAAAAACGGTTCGCAATCATATTTCTAATGTAATTCAAAAGCTTGGAGTCAATGGAAGAGCCTGCGCAGTTGTTGAGTTATTAAAACTTAAAGAATTGTCATTATAATCGTGCTAAAACAGCACGATTTTTCATATATTGATATAGGTGATATTTTGTGCTTAGAACAAAAGCTTTAAGAAAAATTTTTGTAGTGACTTTGTCATTATTTATTTTACTTTTTGTAGTGACTATTACTAATCAAGAAGATGTTGCTTTATTAAGAACGAATTTCGAAATAGAAGATATTGCAGGTATTAATATTAATAGTATTTATTTACTCAACGAAAGAGGACTATTAGTTAAAAGCAAAGTTTTATTAGAATCTAAGGATGAAAAAGATCAAATTGCTGGAATCATATCTAATTTAACTATAGGTAGTACAAATACAATGGTTGAAGGACTTAGTGGAATTATCCCCAAAGGAACTATCTTAAAAGAAATTATTGTTGGGAATAAAATCGTCACACTCAATTTTTCTAAAGAATTATTAAATATTAGTTTAGAAAATGAAAAGAAAATGATCGAAGCTATTGTTTATAGTATTATGGATCTTAAAAAATATGAAGGAGTTAGTATTTTAGTTGAAGGAGAAATTCTTAATAAATATCCTAACTCCCAAGAAAAACTCCCAACAATTATCAATAAAAATATTGGAATTAATACTTCATATAATATTACTTCTAGGGATGATATTAATAAAGTTGTAATTTATTATTTAGAAAATATTGATAATAATCTCTACTATGTACCAGTTACTAAATATTTAAATGATGATCGTGATAAAATTAAAATAATTGTTGAAGAATTATCATCTAATTATATTTATGAAACTAATCTTATGAGTTTTCTAAATAGTAATATAGAATTATTAGAATATCATGAAGAAGATGATGTAATGTACTTAAATTTTAATGATTATTTATTTGATAGTAATGATAAAGTATTAGAAGAAGTTATATATAGCTTAGCTTATTCAGTCTTTGATAACTATAATGTCAATATGGTTATGTTTGAAGTAAATAATGAAAAAGTTGGTTACGTTGATATAAATGACATAAAATGAACTAAATGTATATGCTATAATGGAAATAAAAGTAGTAGCAGCGCTGGCTTTGCTAGTACATTATTATTAACGCTTTCAGTTACTTTAATAGGAACATAAAATATTCAATTTACAAAGTTGAATATTTTATTTTGATTTTAGAAAATTATTATATTTCTACTATAAAATTAAACAGTTAACAGCAAATTTTTCCGTATAAATCAAAGAAAATAATGTTTTTTTTACAAATTAGCAGTGAATAGTAACAAAAACTGCTTGCAAGAATAAATGTTTTATTGTATAATTCTATTTGTCAGTTGTGATATGTCTGCGTAGCTCAGCTGGATAGAGCAATCGCCTTCTAAGCGATCGGTCTATCAAGAGTTATCAGTTGACAAAAGCATTGTAATTACTACGGTTTTGTGATATAATCGTTAGTGTTGATTAA
>CALVRD010000061.1 GCA_944358435.1 uncultured Bacilli bacterium
GATTTTAATGGTGTATGTGTAGATACAAATATAAGATATAGTGAATACTTACCAATTAAAGATGTAATGCAACACTTGTATAGATTAAATGAATATTATGAAGTTAATTTATATAAAGGAACTTATTATAAAGAAACTGAAAAATTAGATATAGGACCACTTCAAAGAAATGAAGTTCCTATAAGAGTATTTCCATTACAAAAAGATAATAATGGAAATAAGAATTGGTTATCAATGGGAATGCTTGCTACAAAGAATAACCCAAATGATATAAAGGTAAACATTAGAGATGTATTTGAAACAATACCTGATAATGTTACCGAAGAAGATTTTTAAAATGCGTGGCACGTTTTGTTTACGAAGTAAATGAAAGTGGCGATAGCTATTTAAAAATTAATACTTTATGAACTTTAACCATTACGAAGTTTAGGTTATTGTGAAATAAAGTAAACGGTTTCTAAGGTGATAAACCTTAGCTTCCATATCTTGTCTCTGACAAGATATATAGGAAGTTATGAATAATGACAAAGCCACTTTTGTGCTATTTTCAATATTCATAAGATAAGGAGGTGTAATCTATATGGAATTATCTTATTCACTACATTTAGGAAATGATAAGAACAAATCTATTAAAGCAAGACAAGAAGCAAAGAATACTCCATCAGGTACTACATCAAAGAATAATAATGCTATTCAAAATGTTAAGCAATTAGGAAAAGTTAATCATCATAATTTAAGACAATATGATAATAATCAAGAATTAATTAAAACTATCAAAGGTTCAAATGATATTGTTGAAGATGTTAAAAAGCTATATTTAGATTTATTTGATGAAGCAAGATTAGAATATAATAATAAACAAACTAGAGATGATAGAAAAATAGACAATTATTTTAATAAGATAAGTAATGATACAAAACATGATCTTGCTTGTGAGATAGTTATTGAACTTGGAAATATGGAATATTGGGATGAGAAAAGTTTAGAATACAAGTATCAAATGACACAAGTATTTGAACAACAACTAGAAGACATACAAGAAATTGCTCCAGACTTTTATATAGCAAATGCTACTATACATTTTGATGAACATTCTCCACATATGCATATAGTTGGAGTGCCAGTTAAAGAAAATTGTAAAACTGGTTTATCAAGACAAGTTGGTAAAACTTCTATCTTTACAAAAGAATCATTAGTAGTTATTCAAGATAAAATGAGAGAAAGATGTATTGATGAATTTAATATTGCTTATGGTATGGATTCAAAGTTAAAAGAAAAACAAAAAGGTAAAAACAGAGATATTACTCCATATGAAAGAAAACTCTTTAATGAAAGAGTAAAAGGTCTTAAGCAAGAAATATCTAATCTTGAAAATGAAGTATCTGGTTTAGAAGATAATAAAAAATCTATCAATAAGCAAATAACTAAACTTAATAAAGATAAAGATGATATAAGTGATGAAATTGATAAAAAGAAGAAAATAAACGACAAAATTATTATTAAATCTAAAAATCAATTATTAGACGAAAACAAAAAATTAAAAGAAGAAAATGAACATTTAAGGAGTATTAACTATCAAACTGAAACAAGATATAACGATTTAAAAGAAAAAACTGATTATCTTATTTATCATTTAAATAAAATAATCAAAAAACTTCCAGAATTTATCCAAGAATTAATTGATAGATTATTTAATTACAATAATATTAATCTTAATTTTTTTAAACAACAATATGATCCTGAGGTTATAAGAAAGAGAGAAAAATCATTTAAAGGATTTAATTTATTTAATAAAAAAGAAATTGATAAAGCAACAAAGCATCTTAATGATGAAATGGATGAGTATGCTGAAGAATTTTATGAAACTAAAAAGTCAAAAGATGATGAATTAGAAAGATAATTAATAGAAAGTTGGTGATAAATATGCTTACTATAAATTGGAAGCAAATATATGAATTTAATTTAAATGATAATAAACAATGGATTTTGATTCTTTATGATATATCACAAAATCATTATGTTGGAGTACCTGTTTATAACGAAGAAAAAGAAAATAGTGTTCATTTAAAATCTATAAATAAATATGTAGTATTAGATGAAATAACTGATTATAATCGTTCTAATATTAAAAGATGTGTTTATATTAAAGGTAAACCAATTAAAATAACTAATAAAGAATTTGATGATATTCTATTAAAATCTAAAATTAGTTTTTTAAACTATGTTAAAGATAATACAAATAATGATCCAGATGGCATATCATATAATAAATGGTGTAAAGATAAACTAGAACTAATAAAGAAAAAAGATGATGATACTACTAGTTTAAAAGTTGGAGCTATATATTGGGTAGATTTAGGGTATAATATTGGTAGTGAATTAAGAAAATTAAGACCAGCAATATTATGGAGAAGTGCATCAAATAAAAAAATGTGGACTGCAATACCACTTACTTCAAAACATAAAGATGATAATTATTATTTTCACTATGATTTAATAGATGAAAAATTAGGAACTGCTAGATTAGAAAATTTGATTAACATAAGTTCTAATAGAATTAGAGAACCTTATTATATAAATAACAAAATAGCGACTATTACTAAAAAAGATAATGATGCTATTTTAAAAATAATAAAGAAGTATTATGCGTTTGAAGAAATAAAACAAACAAATAGAACTATTAGAAACTATAATAATATTAATAAATCTAAAGAAAATCGCGAAAAAGTGTTGACTTAAACAATTAAAATGGTATAATTAGAGTACTTTAGATTGTTGCAGGTGTATTTATACACTTGGTAGAAGTATTTCAAAAGGAAGGGTTTATCTCTTCCTTTTGCTTTATTTTAAATCAAGTAACATTTTTACCAATTTTTTACTACTTCTACTTTGCTGTTCTCTAAGCACTGATTTTTGATTTTCAGACAAGCTAACATTTCCTTTAATATAGTCATGGTATAAATCTTTTATTTGTATTGATTGTGTAGGATAAATTTCTCCTTCAGATAATCCATTTCTATATAATGAATGTTTTGACATTTTGAAAGTAAGATATGTAGATAAGTCATTTGCTTTTAAAAGTATTTCATTTAAATCGTTAATGTTATAAACAGTTGGTGTAATTAAACGAATTATATCACTTTTTAAAATATTACCATTTTCATCTAATGTAATATCTAAATCAGTTAACATCTCTTGAATAGTTTGACTATCTTTATTACCAATTTTTTCGATAAGATTTAATAGTAAATTAGCCTTATTTCTTACAATAGTTGTATATTTATTAAAATATTCTAAAGTATAAGGTTCAAAACAATATCTTCCTACACTAATATCATCAACAAATTCTTGTGAAGAATCTTCAATATCTTGTTTAGTCCATTCAGCAATATTGCTACTTCTTTTAGGTCTTGGACTTTCAATTCTCTTTTTTAATTCAGGATCTTCTTCAATAAATTTTTGTTCAAGATAATTTTCTATTTGTTCTTTTGTAACAACAATTTGGTTATCATTAACATCTTTTTTTATTTCATCGATAGGCTTACCTAAAAAATCTTCTAGAATACTAATAATAACTTTTGGGTCATAATATTTATTTTCATTTTCAATAAAATAAGTTTCAAAGTTTATATTTGTCATAACAAACCCTCCATTTCTAACAATATTATAACATAAATTCAATTATTATAAAATATTTAAAAAAATTTTAAAATTTTTATACTTATATATATTATATATAATATATATAAATATAACTTAGCACTCTAAAAAATAAGTGCTAAAAACTATTGACATTATATTTTTAAACTTATAAAATGACAGTAGTTAATAACTTTATTTAGGGGGTGTTTTATGTTTTCAGAATATTTTGAAGTAAATATAGAAGATTTACAAAAATATGGTGCTATAGATATATCTTTAGTTGCAGATATACCTATGTTTATTGATCCGATACTTATTTTTAATAGTAATAAAAAAGAATACAAGCAATTACATCAAGATATAATAAAATATATGCATTTTTTAGCTGAAAAAGCAAAAAATAAACTCGATGATAAAGAAATAAAAACTTGGTTTACTTTTAAGGAAGTTTGTAATAACTGGTTGGGTTTCTCAATGTCAGGAAATAAAGGACAAGCTTTAGATGTTGGATTTGGTAAAACATTATACGAAAACATTTCATTTGTATTAAATAATAACAATATATCAGATGGATTACATTCAGAAAAAATAATGCTTTTATATCCTGGTAGTGGAAAAGATAAAATAAGTGATATGACAGTAAATTTAATAAAAGGATATTTATGTAAATATACCGAAAAATTTGCACAAAAATATATTACTAAAAAAGCAAAAAAATTTATTGTAGAAAAAGATGGTTTTAATTATGATACTGGAACATTCACTTCAAATGAATATTATTTACCTTATGTCATTAATGAAAAAGGAAAAGAAGAATATGTTTTGCTTACCCCGAAAGATATGCTAAGAGCTGATGAACCATCTATAAATAGAGCTGACTTTTTAAAAAATATGGATTTAGTACGTGAAAGTATTGATAATGATTCATTAAGGATACAATTAAATGATTATTTACAAAAAGCAATTCAAGATTATCATGCAAATTGCGAAACTTTAAATAGAAAACCAAAAGAATCTGAAGAAAATAAAATTAAAAAGGAATGTTTTGAGGAATTTTCTAATAATCATAAAGAAATATATGATTATTATGTTAAATTAAAGGAAAATAGTAAGGATGAAATAGAAAACAGAAGTTTTGATGAAGTTTCGATTCAACTTAAAAAATTTGATGAAAATGTTAAGTATTTAGCTGATATAATAGATAAAAACAAAGAATTATTTAATGTTAGTAATAATTCGTATGAAGAAGCAAAGATAAGAATTGAATTTTTTAAACATAGAATTGAAGATAATGATTGTTATAAACTTTTCTATAATGAAGATGAACAAATAATAACTACTGAAAATGATTTACAAAGAATGTTTAAGTTTGTATGGCATAAAAGTATATTTAAGGATGATGCCGAAACTAATAATGGTAGAGGTCCAGCTGATTTTGTAATTTCTATGGGTTCAGCTGATGTTACTGTTATTGAGTTTAAATTAGCCAAAAATACAAATTTAGATCATGTATTTGAACAAGTTAAAATATACAAAAAAGCAAATAATACTGAAAAGCATATTGTAGTTATTTTCTATTTTAATGATAGAGAATATGAAAAAGCACTAAAATCATTAAAAACAACAGGTACTGAAAATATAGTAAATGAAAATGTATTTCTAATTGATTGCAGATTAAAAGAATCAGCTTCAAAGCCAACAGCAAAAGCATAAAAAAATGTTGAAACTATATAAAATGGTGGTATAATGTTTAGCAATTTATACTAAATTTTATGAAGAAAAATTTGGTATAAATTGATTGTACCAAATTTTCAT
>CALVRD010000062.1 GCA_944358435.1 uncultured Bacilli bacterium
ATGCAAATGTCTGATTTATTTGGAGAACATATCATTAATAAAATATTTGATGAAATTAAAAGTAATATGTAAGGGAGGAATAAATTATGTATATTACAGAAACAACAGATAATGTTAGAAAATTAATGGAAAAATTAGAACAAAAAACAGATTTGGAAAAATTAAAATTTCTAATCTATACATTTGGATTATTAAATAATAATCAGATAAATGATAAAAATGAAGCAAATCCAGATTTAATGGAAGATGATGAATTAAATATTTTTACATTAGAATCAGTTGGCTTATCTTCAAGTGCTTGTGATACATTTTTACATTATTTTGTATTAGCATATAACATAAGTACAAAAACAAAAGATGCTTATATAGATAATGGAGATGTATTTGGAATTACTTATAATGAAGAAGATAGCAAAATTAACTCACAATTTGAAAAACTAGATTTTAATGAAAAATTGGATATATTTAGTGAACTTATCATTAGATATGATAATGAAACTTATTTTGAAGAAACTTTAAATGTTTTGACTTTTTCTTCAAAATTAAATGGATATGATATTGCTAAATTAATACAAAAGCAAAAAATTTAATATAGTATGTATATTATAAATTGTTATTTGAAAACTTAATATTTTTGAATAATGATTTATGGTACTCTTTCTCATTTAAGAAAATATTGAGTTTTAAAAATGCAAATTTAAGGACTCAATATTGAGTTCTTTTTTTGATATAGAATTAATATTCTTAAATGAGAGGAGGGAATACTTTGGATACAGAGTTAAAAAGTGAAATCTTAACCGATTCAAAAAAATTACCTAAAGAGTACCTCGTTTTAAAATATAGAATGTCTTTAAATAAAGATTTATTTGAAAAGAAAATTATATCGTTTGATATATATAATAAAATGCAAAAACTATTGATAAAAAAAATGGATAAAATAATTTTAGAAAATACAAGTTAAAATAAATGGAAAGGAGCAAACTTAAAAATGGATATAATTAAAGCAAGACAAGAATTAATGATGGGAAAAACTATTTATGATATGGAACTTAATGTCGTAGATTATGGTAGAGTATCCACTGATAAAGATGACCAAATTAATTCATTAGAAAATCAAATAAATTATTTTAATGATATGATTTCAAGTGTAAAAAAATGGAATCATGTTGGTAGTTATAGTGATGAAGGAATAAGTGGAACACAAGTTTATAAAAGAGAGCAATTCTTAAAAATGATAGAAGATGCTAGACTAGGTAAAATTGATTTAATTGTAACTAAAGAAGTTTCTAGGTTTGCTCGTAATACAATAGATAGTATAAGTTATACTCAATTATTGTTAAAATATGGTGTAATTGTATTATTTATTTCAGATAATATTAATACAATATACCCAGATAGTGAATTCAGATTAACTTTAATGGCAAGTATGGCACAAGATGAAGTTCGAAAGCTATCTGAAAGAGTTAAATTTGGAATACAAAGAAGTATTAAAGATGGTAAACTCGGTGGTGGTGGAATTTATGGTTATTTCAAAAAGGATTGTAAATTAATTATCAATGAAAATGAAAAAGGTGCAGTTGAAATGCTTTATTCCCTATATGCAAGTGGAGATTATGGATTTAAAGCAATAGGCGAAAAATTAGCAGAAGCAGGTTATTATACAAGAAAAGGTAAAGTATTTAGTGATACAACATTAAAGAAAATGCTTATTAATCCAAGATATAAAGGATACTATACTGCTAATTTAACAGTGGTTGAGGATTATAAAACACATAAAAAGATACGAAAACCAAAAGAAGAACATATTATATATAAAGCAGATCCTAGTATAGTTCCACCAATAGTAAGTGAAGAATTATGGGACAAAGCTAACAGAGTATATGAAGAAAAAAACAATGTATGGAATAAAAATGTTATTAACAAAGAATTCTTTTTAGAAAATAGAACTTATACCTCTAAAATATTTTGCAAAGAACATAATACAACATTTATTAGAACTGCAAGTTGCAAAAGAAAAGATAATCCTGTATGGCAATGTAATAATTATTTAAGACATGGAATAAAAGGTTGTCTTACGCCAATACTTTATGAAAAACATTTAGATGAAATATTTATAAATATTATAGAAAAATTTATATCTAATAAAGATGCACTTTTAAATACTATTTTAAAAGATTATAGGAATTTATTAGATGAGAGTAATGAGTTTTTTGATCTTGATGCTTTAAATATAAAGTTAGAAGAACAAAAGAAATTTAAAGAAAGATTAATTGAAATGTCATTAAAAAATCTTATAGATGATAATGATTTTGTAGAACAAAGTAATAAAATAAATGAACAAATTAAGAAAATAAACGAAGAAATAATTAAATCAAAATCAACTGATAATATTGATTATTATGATAAAATTGTAGAAAATATAAAAAGAGAAATTACACCTAAAATGGATGTAAGAAATAATATTGGAAAATATTTTAACTTATTTATAGATAAAGTATTTGTTAGTAAAATAAATAATGATAGAAAACATTTAAAGTTAGAAGTTATATTTGATTTTAATCACAAGAATGAAGAAATAGAAATAGATTATAATATAGACAAAGATAATCAAGATAAAGAAAAATGGAAAGAAACTAATACAAAAACAACGAATAGAGATTATAATGTTAGAATGTTATTTGAAACTAATTTTTTAAAGCAAAAATATTTATTAAGTATGCTAAATAATGGTAGTAAATATAATTATATAGAAGTAGATGGAAATGTAGAAGGAGAGAGCAAAACTCCTATTACTTTAGCCCCATTGTCTCTCTCGCTCGCAACCAAGCAACCCAGGATTTGTAAAATTAGGACAATTATTAGGTAAAGAAAAATTATTTTCATATATTGATAAATTTGGCTTTGGTAAAAAGACAGGTGTTGATTTAAATGGTGAAGGTGAAGGAATAATTTTTGATTTAGATAAAGTAGGTAATGTAGAACTTTCTACTACGGCTTTTGGTCAAGGAGTAAGTGTTACTCCAATACACCTTGTTGTCTAATAAATGATACCCTTACTATTACTAGAGGATTAAATAGTAAATACACTAAAAAATATGATGTTGAGTATGAGTATAGATGTTTTATAGAAATATAGGTAAAATGCACAGAAATGTGCCTTTTTCATGGTATAATAAACAATTAAAGGAAGTTGATTACTATGGCATCAAAAAAAAGAGTTATAGAACTTATAAACGAATCTATATATCCATATACTATTTCTAAAAGTTTTGAAAATAACGTTGTAGAATGGTGTAAAAACTATGACTTGAGTCTTATAAAAGAGGCAATTGAGATTGGTAAAAAACAATACTTAATATATAATGGTGATGAAGTTACAGATGAATCATCTATTGAATATTTAAATAAATTGGGTGGTATTATTCATAATTTATCTAAAGATCCAATTGAACAAAAGATAAACCATATTTTAAATACATTACCGTATGTTTTTAACGATTATAATAAATATAAGACAAAGGAAACTCTAATAAAATTTGTTAATGAATTACATGATATATATAATTTAGAAGATGACAAAATCATATCAATATTGAATGATGAGCAAAATAGGTTGTATGATTATCAAAATTGGAATGAATGGCTTGAACATTTTGAACCTACTATATCTAATTCTTCAACAAGTATAAAAACATTTACTGATTTAAGGGATTATCTCGTATTCAATGGTATAGATACAATTTTTGGAAAAATTACTAATATTCAAAAGCAAGTAGGTCAGGGTGGAAATTCAATGGTTTGCTTTGGAAAACTAAATAATGAAGATGTAGCCGTAAAAGTATTAATTAATTATAACGAAGATAAGAAAAACAGGTTTTATTTAGAATACTATAATATAATTAAGTCTGTTAAAAATTATGAAGGAATAGTTCATCAATATTTTTTAGGAATTATGAAAGTAGAGAATTATGAATTTCCATATATTGTAATGAAAAAATATCAATCCCAATTAGTTTTTGATGATAAAATCAGCCAAGAGCAATTATTTAAATATATAAATCAACTCATTGTTCCTCTAAAATATATTCACAAAATAGGAATAACTCATAGAGATCTAAAACCACAGAATATTTTAATTGATGAAAATGGAAATGTTAATATAAGTGATTTTGGAATTGCATATTATGATCCAGATAATTTTGCTTTAACAGGTCATACGGTTAAACATGATAGATTAGCGAATTATGATTTTTCTGCTCCAGAACAACGCAATGCTAAATATATTCCTAATGCTACAACTGATATTTATGCTTTTGGTCAAATAATTCAATGGCTAGTTTTTGGTGAAACTCATAAAGGAACTAATCGTCAGAAATTAACAAAAAAGTTTAATAATAAAAAAGTGAAAGAACTTGATAAAATCGTTGAAAAATGTTTATCTAACAATCCAAAAGACAGATATCAAAATTTTGAAGAAATAGAAAAAGTTTTAAATGAAAAATATAATATTTAATTAAGCTAATTTTAAAATATAAAAAATTTATTATATAAAAATATTAATATTCATTTTCAAACGCACTTAAATATGTTACAATTTAAGTGTGAAAGGAAAATAAATATGGAGTATGAAAGTAAGATTTTAAAATTATTTAAAAATGGTTATTTGACTACCAAAGATGTTACTGATAATAATATTCCTAGGACATATCTTACCAAACTTATTAAAAAAAATAAAATAGAAAGAGTAAGCCGTGGAGTATATATTAAAAAGAATGTTTTGGTAGATGAATTTGTAATTCTACAAAGTAAAAGTAAGTATGCAATCTATTCTAATGCAACAGCACTATATTTACACGGTTTATCTAATCGAATTCCTATTAGATATGATATTACAGTTAAAAGTGGTTACAAAGGATCACTTCAAAAAGAAAATAATGTTAATTTATTTTACACAAAAAGAGAATTACTTGAATTAGGTGTAATTGACTATAAATTAGATTCTGGTAATATTATTAGAGTTTATGATTTAGATAAAACTATTTGTGATATTATTAAAAATAAAAAGAAAATAGATGCTGAAATTTTTAATAAGGCTATTAG
>CALVRD010000063.1 GCA_944358435.1 uncultured Bacilli bacterium
AATCTTTTATGAAAGAGAAAAAACAAAAAAGATAAATACTTTAAGTACTTATCTTTACTTGTTATTTATATCTTCAATTATAGATTCAATACGATTACCATAATCTATAGAAGTATCATAAATAAATTTTAATTCTGGAGTATGTCTTACTTCAACTCTTTCTGCTAATTTTCCGCGAATAAATGAAGCAGCATTATTTAAAGCATCCAACGTTGTTTTTCTTTTACTATCATCTAAAACTGTAAAATAAACTTTAGCATAACTTAAATCGTTAGTTGTATCAACATCAGTAATAGTTACAAATTTAATATCTTCATCTTTAATTTCAGTCATTAAAATCATACTTATTTCTTCTTGGAAGGCATGGTTTAATCTTTCTATTTTTATATTGTTTGCCATGTTAGGATACCTCCTTTATTTAATAATTGTTTTACTTTTGGATCATCCTTAATTCTTATATCATAAATTGTATTTAACATATCTTCTCCTACAAATTTATGATAACTTAAATCATATACTTTTGAAATAAATTGTATTTTTATACCTAAGTAATTTGTTTCTTTAAGTACTGCAATCATTTGATCATTTCGTTTAATAAAAGTTTTTCCATCTAATTTAGCTATTAAATCTTCTTTTAAAAACTTTTTTGAATATTCATTTGCCATATAGCAGATTGATACTAGAGTATTACCCTCATTTTCTCTACTTATAAGTAATAATGTATTATCACTCAATAATTCACTACTGATAATAGTTCTGTTATTTTTACTTCTTTCTTTTTCCATACTTCTATACTTAACGTTTTACTTCTACTAAATCATAAACTTCAATAATATCTTTTTCACGATAGTCTTGACAATTTTCCAGTGTAATACCGCAATCCATATCTTTCTTTACTTCTTTAACTTGATCTTTTTCATGTTGTAAAGTTTTAATTGAACCATTATATACAACTACATTGTCCCTAATTATACGAGCCTTTTGATTATGATTAATAACACCACTTATAACATGACAACCAGCAATTAAACCAATCTTAGAGAATTTAAATATTTGTCTAATCTCTAAAGCCCCAGTTACTTTTTCTTCATATTCTGGGTCTAACATACCTTTCATAGCAGCTTCCATATCTTCTACTACTTTATAAATGATGTCATATGTTTTAATAGAAATTCCATATTGTTTAGCTGTATCCATAGTTTTATTACTTCCACGAACATTGAAACCAATAATTAAAGCATTAGATGCTCTAGCAAGAACAACATCACTTTCCGTTATTGCTCCTACTGCTCCTCTAATAACACTTATTTTTACCCCTTCAACATCAATTTTTTCTAAAGAGTTCTTTACAGCTTCAAGACTACCATTAACATCAGCTTTTAATACAACATTAATTTCTTTTATACCAGTTTGAATTCTTCCAAATAAGTCTTCTAAAGACATACCACTAAAGTTACTATCTTGATCTTTATTACGTAACTTTCTTTCTTCTGCTATTTGTTTAGCTTGTTTTTCAGATTCAAAAGCCATAAACTTATCACCAGCACTAGGTACTTCAGAAATACCTGTTACTTCAACTGGTGTAGATGGACCAGCCTCAACAATATTTTGTCCTAAATCATTTTTTAAAGTACGAACCTTTCCAAATGAAGTTCCAATAACGATTGGATCACCTAAACGTAAAGTACCATTTTGAATTAATAGAGTTACAATAGATCCAACTTTATTATCTTTCTTAGATTCAATTACTGCTCCTGTTGCATAACGCGATGGATTAGCTTTATAACCTTCCATTTCAGCCACTAATAAAATATTTTCAAGTAAATCATCTATTCCTTCACCTGTTGCAGCAGAAATTCTATTAACTATAGTATTTCCTCCCCATTCTTCAGGAGTTAAACCATTTTCAACTAACCCAGATAAAACACGTTCAACATTAGCTTCAGGCTTATCAATTTTGTTTATCGCAACGATTATTGGTACTCCAGCAGCCTTAGCATGATCAATTGCTTCCTTAGTTTGAGGCATTACACCATCATCAGCCGCAACTATAATTATAACAATATCTGTAATTGATGCTCCTCTAGCACGCATTTCAGTAAAAGCTGCGTGTCCTGGAGTATCAATAAATGTAATATTCTTATCATGATATTTTACTGAATAGGCACCAATTGCTTGCGTAATTCCTCCAGCCTCACCTGATGCAACATTACTTTTTCTAATTGAGTCTAATAAAGTAGTTTTACCATGATCAACATGTCCCATAATAGTTACTACTGGTGGTCGAGTTACTAAATCTTCTTCTCTATCTTCAATTTCAAAATTCTCAAAGTTAGAAATATCAGCAGTTTCTGCTTTCTTTAATACTTTATCATATTCAGAAACTATTATTTCAGCACTATCATAGTCTACTGATTGATTTACAGAACTCATTACCCCAAGTCCCATTAATTTCTTAACAATCTCAATTGGAGTTACTTCTAATAAATTAGCTAAATCAGTCACAGTCATACCTTGTGTATATAAGATAGTATTCTTATCATGCTCACTTTCATTACTTTGAAGTTTTTCACGATGCTTATAAATTTTCTTTCTCTCTCTTAGAAAATCCTTTTTATTTTCTGTCTTCTTAGCAGTCTTATTTTGTTTAACTTTTTCAAATGTTGTTTCATTATCTAAATCAAATTTAGTATTCATCGCTAACATTTCAGCTTTGTCATCAATATCATCATCAAATTCTTTTTCATCATCTAAGTCTAAATCACCACTAATATAATCTTCAGCATCTTGAATTTCATTATCTAGTAAGATAATATCAGTTTCATTTAAGGTAGATGTTTCATCCTCATATTTGATACCAATTTTATCACACAATACCTTAATTTGTTCTATAGTCTTACCTACATCACTAGCATAATCTTCTATAGTCATCATAAAGACTCACCTCACTTTTCTATAATTTTTCTTATTTGATCATAAATACTATCCTCTATTTGACACTCAAGTCTTCTTTCTAAAACTTTAGTTTTAATAGCCTTTTCAAGGACAGTTATATCTTTTTTAATATATGCTCCTCTTCCATTTAACTTTCCAGTTTCATCTACCATTACTAATCCATCTTTAGTTCTAACTACTCTTAAAAGTTCTTGTTTAGGTAATTGCTCTTTAGTAACGATACAACTTCTTAAAGGGATTTTTCTTGTTTTCATAAAAACCTCCTTATCTAAAGTTAATTCCAGCCTCACGAGCTTGTTCTGTTGTCTTAATATCAATCTTATAATGAGTTAATTTACTTGCTAAACGAGCATTTTGCCCTCTTTTACCAATTGCTAATGAAAAGTTTTCTCCATCTGCAATAACCATAGCTTCCTGTTTCTTAGGATCAGTAATTGCAACTGTTAATTCTTTTGCAGGAGATAACGCATTCTCTATAAAGATAGCTGGATCTTTATCATATTTAACAACATCAAGTTTCTCTCCATGTAATTCATTAATTATTCTCGCAATACGGCCTCCTTTTTCACCAATACAAGCTCCAATAGGATCAACCCCAGCTTTTTCTGAATAAACGGCTACTTTACTTCTATTACCTGGATCTCTTGCCACACTATAAATCATTACTGTTCCATCATTAATTTCTGGAATTTCTAGTTCAAATAATCTCTTTACAAAACCATAATGACTTCTGCTTAATAAAACTAAAAGATTTTTCCCATTATTATCAACTTTAGAAACATAAACTCTAATCTGAGAGCCCATTTCGATTTTTTCTCCTGGGATAATGTCTTTCTTAGGTAAAATACCATTAGTTCTACCTAAATCAATGAAATAATTATCAGTATCTTCTAATGCAACTGTTCCAACCAACATTTCATCTTGTTTATCACCAAACTCAGAAAGAATACTATTTCTTTCAGCTTCTCTAATCTTTTGAACTACTACTTGTTTAGCAGTTGATGCAGCAACACGACCAAAGTCTTTTGGTGTAACCTCATTATCAATAGTATCACCAATTTCTAAAGTCTTATCAATTTTTTTTGCCTCACTAATTTTAATTTCTGTTTCTGGATTAAAGAATGATGGAGTCTCTACTTTTTTTTCTTCATCTTCAACTTCTACATCAGTTTCATCTTCTTCATCTTCATCATCATCAGCATAGCTTTCAAATAAATAATCTTCATATTCTTCTTTAGTCATCTTATCATCTGGAACAACAGTAAGATAAGAATATACCTTTATTTCTCCAGTAACACGATCAAATAATACTTTAACATTAGTTTTAGAATTAAAATTCTTCTTATAAGCAGATGTTAAAGCTAATTCCATAGCATCATATACTATTTCTGGATCAATGTTTTTCTCTTTTACAATATTATCAAGTGCTTTTTTAAACTCTTTTCCGTCCATTTTCTATTCTCCTTTCGATTTAGAATAAATATCAAGTTCATCAATATCCCCTAATACCTCTTCATTCTCATCCATAATTTTATTTATTATTCTAGAAGCCTCAGTAATTCTATTCAAATCAATTACTTCATCACTATCAAGAACAATATTAAATAATTTCTTTCCTTCCTCTTCACTAATAAAAGCATCCTCAACAAAGACATTTAATTCTTTTATTGACTCATTTACAAGTTCACTAACTCTCTCTTTCATAGTCACCTCCTAGAAATAATAAGAGTGGGATATTTTATGTCCCACTCCTTTCTGCTAATATTATAACATATATTTTATTATTTACAAGGGTAATTTTTTTACATATTGAACTAAAACAATGCCCATTTTCCAGACATTGTTTATATAAACAAATACACATAATATACTGA
>CALVRD010000064.1 GCA_944358435.1 uncultured Bacilli bacterium
AAAAAAATAATATTCAAGTGAATTAGTTAACTTTTATGATTTTTATACTAAGAAATATAAATTAATTGATGAAAATAGAGATGTGTATGGATTAATTTCTGATTAAGAATTAAATAGAAGCGATGTTCAATAAATAGTAATTGATATATGGAATAAATTATTTGAAGGAACAAAATATAAACCAATCAATATACATACGTTACTTTGGTTATGAAGTAGAAATAGCTTTCGGGAGGTAAAAAGATGAAAGTTTTAATAGGAACAAAAAATCCAGGAAAAATTGAAGGAGCAACTGAAGCTTTAAAAAAATATTTTAAAGACATTCAAATTAAGGGAATACCAGTCTCATCAGACGTAAGTGACGAACCAGTAAATAATGAAATTTATGATGGTGCAAGAAACCGTGTTGATAATTTAATAAAGTATGCAAAAGACAATGATATAGAAGCTGAATATTTTTTAGGAGTTGAATCTGGAATAACTAATTTATTAGGTAAGTGGGTTATTATAAGCATTGCAGTTATAAAAGATAAGAATGGTTATGAAAGTTGGGGTACAAGCCCTGCATTCCCAGTCCCATATAAGTATGTTGAGGAAATAATCTCAACTGATTTAGGTAAAGTTATGGATAAAATATTTACTCAAAATGATCTTGGAAGCAGTAAGGGTGGAATAAGTTTTGTAACCAATGGAATTATCAGCAGAATAGACTTAGCAAGAGATGCCTTTATAATGGCATTAACCCAACATATAAATAAAATTTGGAATGATAAAAATTAAAAAACTAGCCAAATAAAAAATATACGTATTTATGCAATAGAAAATTTCTTAAAAATGTGATACAATCACAATAGGAGGAGAGAATATATGTCAAAAAAAACGGGAATTGTAGTAATAATTGCTATTGTATTAATAATAGTTGCTATATTAGGTGGAAGTTATAATTCACTAGTTACATCAGAAGAGAAAATTAATAAAGAATTTTCTAATGTATCAGTTATGTTAGAAAGAAGAGCCGACCTAATTCCAAATCTAGTAAATACAGTTAAAGGATATGCAACACACGAGCAATCCGTAATTGATAGTGTTACAAAAGCTAGAGAGAATTTATTAAATTCTAAGACAATAGATGAAAAAGAAACAGCTAATAATCAATTAACATCTGCATTAAATGCCTTAATGGTTGTAGTTGAAAATTATCCAGATTTAAAGTCTAGCCAAAACTTTATCCAATTAAGTGATGAACTTGCCGGAACAGAAAACAGAATTGCAACTGCAAGACGTGATTATAATGATGCCGTAAATAGTTATAATTCTAAAATTAAAAAATTTCCAAGCAATATTATGGCTAAAATATTTGGTTTTGAAGCAAAGGAATATTTTGAAGCTGAACCATCAAAAACAGAAGTGCCAAAAGTAGAATTCTAATATGAAAAAGAGTGTTTATTTTTTAATATCATTGCTTCTTTTAATACTACCAATTCCTACATTTGCTCTAGTAAATCCAACTGATAGATTTTATGTTAATGATTATGCTAATATATTAAGTGATGAAACCGAAGAATATATTTTCGAACATAGTAAATCACTAGATGAAGCAACTAAAGCCCAAATTGTTATTGTAACAATTCCAAGTTTAGAAGGTGAAAGTCTAGAAGAATATGCTACAGATTTATTCAGAAAATTTGGAATAGGTAATAAAAAAGAAAACAATGGTTTATTGATTTTACTTTCTCTAGAAGAAAGAAAAGTCCGTGTTGAAGTTGGATATGGATTAGAGGAAATATTACCAGATGGCAAAACCGGAAGATTTCAAGACGAATATATGATTCCATACTTTAAAGAAGATAACTTTGACGAAGGAATGCTAAATGGATACAAAGCTTTTTATAAAGAAATAGTTAACTTTTATGGTGCCAATATCGCTATAGATGAACCTACTTCTAATGATAATATTGATGCTTTTCTAATAACTTTAATAATTTATATTATATTTTTTTCAATAATATGGAGATTTGTTTTGCGTAGTAGACGTCATGGATATTACGGTAGATATTCATCATTTGGAGGATCATCTGGTGGATTTGGCTCATCAGGTGGAGGATTTTCTGGTGGTGGCGGATCATCAGGAGGGGGAGGAAGTTCTAGAGGTTTCTAGGACTTTTTTTCATCGAGCAAAAAGCATATAATAAAAAATTAACTTTTTTCATAGCATTATATATGCTAAAATACTTATAGTGAATCTAACAAAATTTATTAGATTTGTATAATACAATAAATAGTTAGGCTACATATATATATTTAAAATAAATATAATAAAAGGAGTTTGTTATGAAGAAAATTGCAGTAGTTCCAGCATATGAACCAGAAGAATTAATGCTTCCACTATTAAAAGAATTAAAGAAAAATGATTACTTTACAATTGTTATTAATGATGGAAGTAATGAGAAATTTGATAGTATTTTTGAACAAGCAAAAGAGTTTGCTACAGTTTTAAAACATAATGTCAATAAAGGAAAAGGCGCCGCTTTAAAAACCGCTTTTTTATATATAAAAGATAAATTTAAAAACTACTCGATCGTAACTCTTGATTGCGATGCCCAACATAAAGTAAGCGATGCTAATAGATTACTTGAATATCTAGAAAAAAATCCAACTGAGTTAGTAATAGGAAAAAGAGTTAGATCTGGTAAAACGCCACTTAGAAGTAGAATTGGTAACTCTTTAACAAGGTTTGTTTTTTACCTTGCAACAGGTATAGATGTATATGATACTCAAACCGGTCTTCGGGCTTTTACTGATAAATTGATGGATTTTATGTTAAACCTATCAGGAGATAGATATGAATATGAAATGAATATGTTATTAGAATGTCCAAGAAATAAAATTGTTGTAAAAGAAATTGAAATAGAAACTATTTATTTTAATAATAATGCTAATTCACATTTCAATTCAATTAAAGACTCATTAAAAATTTATAAACAAATATTTAAGTTTTTCAGCAATTCACTTTTTTGCTATATTGCTGACTATATTCTCTATGTTATATTTATATTAACTTTAGAAAATATTTATATTTCCAATATATTTGCTAAAGTAATAAGTTTTTTTGCCAGTTATAGCTTGAATAAAAAGTCACCATACATAGGAAAAAATAAACCACTTATTATGAAATATTGTTTATCACTACTAATTATAATATTACTAAATACCACAATTTTAGGGTTATTAGTAAACTATCTATCTATTAATAAATTTCTTGCTAAAATATTAACCGAACTAATATTGCTATTTGTAATCTTTATAATTAAAAAAATATTTGCTCTTAAGAATAAAAAAATAATTTAACTTAACTTAAAAGAAAGTAATTATATTTTCTTTTTTAATTCTATTATTTTTGTAAAATAATAGAATTAATTTATGTTGAATTATTAAATATAAATTGTTAAAATGCTTACTCAGCAACAAAATATGTAAAATATTGGTGGGATATATATGTTAGACTTAAATAATTATACTAAAAAAACAATTGAAGAAATTACTAGTGAATCAGAGTTTAATATTGCTTCAAGTGACCTTTACGATGAATACACAGGTAGAAAGATAGCGATATTTACTGATAGTCATTCAATGTATGAACCAACTCTTGCAATATTAGAAGACATCAAAAAACAGGGTATTAGTGAAATATACTCTCTAGGTGATAGTGTTGGTAACGGACCCAATCCTAGCGAAGTTTTTGATTTAATAGAAAAATATGGTGTAATAGCAATTGCCGGAAATAGTGAATATTATAATATTTTAGGAATAGAGCCATTCCCATATATAAAAGGAGAAAGAATAGATAGCCAAAATTGGACCGCAAGTAAATTAGGGAAAGATAGGATAAGTAAATTAAAGGTATATCCAGTTTCAATTGATTTAATAATTGGAAACAAACGAATTGCCTTATGTCACTTTGCCAATGATATAAGATGGGACTATCATGGAAATAATAGTACATTTTCCTATAGAAATAAATTTGGAAATAGTTACGCTTCTGACCAGTTTTTATATACAAACAACGACATGGCAAAAAGAGAAATTGATAGTAGCATTAATGAATATGGTACCGATGACAAAAGAGTTGGAGGCTATTTAGCAGCTAAAGAGAAGCCAATATTTTCTGGAAAAAGAGTAACTGATTATGATGCGATTATTCAAGGCCATGTTCATTTTGCTTCAACTGATAGAATAGAAAATACGGATATTTTTACTCTAAGAGCAGTCGGTATGGGATATGAAAATGATCCAGAAGACTCAGCCTGTTACTATGTTTTACGCGAAAAAAAGCAAAGTGGCTTTGATATCGAGAAAAGACTAGTTCCTTTTGATAGAAACAGCTTAATTGAAAAAATATATTCAAGTGATATTCCCGATAAAAAGCGTGTTTTAACTTATATTGGATTATAATAAAATACCATGGAAAAGTAAAAATAAAAATTATTTTAAGCGTAATTTTTTGTTTTTTCCTTAATTTATAAAGGTATCTAATCATATCAAAAAAAGTTCTTTGAATATAAAAATATTTTTTATATTTTAATAAAGGAGGCGTGATAAAATGAATTTATTTAAAAAAATTATATTAGTCGTAATGATTTTTACAGTAACTTT
>CALVRD010000065.1 GCA_944358435.1 uncultured Bacilli bacterium
TTCTTTTACAAGAGGTGTCATTATAGTTCCTGGATGAATTGAATTAACTCTAATATTATCTTTTGCATAACTTAATGCATCTTGTCTAGTCATAGCAAATACAGCTCCTTTTGCTGCATGATATGGTGTTAATTCATGTGATCCTAGTGTACCATAAATACTTGATAAATTAACAATGCTTCCTTTTTTGTTTTCTAACATATATGGTATTACGTATTTTGTGCAATAAAATACACCTTTTACATCAATATTAAATACTTGATCCCATTCAGCCGTTGTTAATTCATGTGTTTTTTTATCTACTCCAACAATACCAGCATTATTTATTAAAATATCAACTTTACCAAATGTTTCTACTACTTGATCTATTGCTTCTTTTACATTAATTTCATTAGAAACATCCACTTTCCAAAATTTTGCAATACCACCATTTTGACAAATTTGATTTACTGTGTCTTCTCCTGCTTCTTCATTAATTTCAAAAACAGCAACCTTACAGCCTTCTTTAGCAAATAAAAGGCTTGTTTCTTTACCCATACCAGCTCCTGCTCCTGTTATAATAGCAACTTTATCTTTTAATCTTTCCATTTTATCTCTCCCATTATATATTATTTATACTTATAATTTATCATATACTTGCTTTTTAGTCTATTTTTATCTTAAATAATATTTTACTTTCCACCTCTACGTTTAGAGACATAATATTCATTATCTTTGACAAACTGCATTCTACCTATATAATTTCGTAATGCGAATTCCTCTTCATCTACCGTATAACCACAAGCTGTAGCAGCATTAATACTATTTTTATTACTTGGATCTATATCTAATCTAATAGCTTTTATGTTATGATTTTGAAATAAATAATCAGTTGTTTCTCTTATAATATCACTACCATAGCCTTTATTTCTATGTTCTTTTAAAACTGCATATTCTAAAAAAACTTCGTCTTTAACCATACTAGAAATATATAAGTAGCCTATAGGCATACCTAGATCTTCTACAACAAAAGCACTTTGATAAATACTTCTATTGTTATCTTTTGAATTTTCAAGTCTTTCTCCTACTTGATGAATAAATTCAGAATGCGATTTTCCTGTTTCTAATTCTTCTTTCAATCCTTTATGTTTATCTTCAGAATATCTTGTTAAAAGTAATGATTCTAATTCTATATTCATATTATCACCTTTTTGATTTTTATTTGTAAGAATACTATTTTAATATATTTATAGTATATCATAATTTTATTATAAAAAGAAGAAACTAACATTTTATTAGTTTCTTCTTAAGTATTTAATTTCTGTTATTTTAATTTCTTTTGCATATCTACATAACCTATTAAAACTGTCCAAACATATGCACATGTTTTAGGAATCATAAGCATTCCTATTAATGGATTTACATTAACCCATAATACTACAGGAATATAAAATCCAAAACTTAATACAATTGTAAGCCACATATTTTTAAAGTTTTTATCATTATTTTTTCTAGAACTAGAGTAAAACAAAAATATTATTATTAAACCTATTATAGCAAATGGAATAATTCTATATATTGACCAAGATAAAGATCCATCGGCACTAGTCCAATTGTTTTGTGGAAATAAACATAAAATAATTCTAGTTAATGCAAGTATATAGAAAGATATAGTTAACAATTTCTTTCCTTCTACTTTATATCTAATTTTCCATACATAATAAAGTAAAATATAAAAAATAGTCATCGTAATAGATGTAATAAATTTACCAATTCCTAAACTAAATAATCTTCAAAACCTGTCGTACATAAAGCAATCATTCTTGGCACTAAATGAAATGAATCTCCTAGGCCAAGTACAACAGCCATGATTCCGAATAATAAATATTCTTTTACTCCTTTAGATTTTCTTATCATAATAATTCCTAAGCTAACTACTGTAATTAGATATACAATATCAAATAAAGTCTCCATAATTTGTTGCATAAAATCATTCCTTTCTTTAAATAATTAATTAAACAATAATTATATATATTATTATACTTTAAAGTAGCATTTTAAGTAACATATTTTCTCTTTATTAATATATTATTTATTAGGGTATTTTTAATTTTTTTATGATAATTTTATTATTATATAAATTATTTATTTGCATTAATTTAAAAAATGTGATATAATCTACAAAGCTTTATTTAAAGGAGGTGACTTATGGAAGAAAAAATGGAACAATTATTAGAGATAGTTCCAACATTTAATTATATAATTATGTCTGATGAAGAATTAGATCATATCAAAATAGATAATGATTTAGTAAAGGGGCTTCATTCTAATTATAAAAGATATGCAAAACTTAAAGAAAACATAAATCCAATTTTAAAAACTGATTTTTTTGACATATGTCACATTCTAGGTTACTTTTCTAAGAGTGGTATTGAATTAGATTATATTGAACATACAATTGAATATTTATATGCTACTTGTAGTGAAGCTGATATTAATTTATTTATATCTAATATAACTGATTTACATTATGTAAATAAATATGCTAATATATTGTTAAGTGCTATTGGTGATGGTAAATTTAAAGATAACATATTATTTTATAGCAGAATATTTAATCATTTTAAAACATTTAGTAAGCACATAGAAAAGATTAATAAAAATAGAATTAAAGCAATAACTAATCGTGGTTTGAGCTTACCTGGAGATGATGAGAAGTTGAAAAAAGTTAAAAATACCGGGAAAACTATTATTCTAGAAGATGTTAAGGATTATAAAGCAAAAATAGATTTGATTAATGCTTATCCGTTTTTAAAGCCTTATTATCAAATATTTTTATTAGAAACTTATGATGCTTTAGAGTTACGTAATATTATAGATTTTTATTTATATTCGTTGGAAAACACACCAAATGATGAATTGTACTTTAAAAATCTTGTGATGGAATTTGACGATAAAAATGTTAAATGGTTAGCAAGCTGTGATCCTTTTAATTTGGCATTAGGTTATTTATTAAAGGTTTGCTCAACTTTTTCTGGTTCAGGGTCTAAGATTATGATTGATGGAATACTAGATGCTGCTAATAAGCATGTTGTTATTACTAATAAAGATAATCAATTAGAAGCAAAAGCAACAGTTGTTTTTCATGAAAAATACATTTTCTGTGGGTCTTTAACCTTTACAGATAATATTACTGATAATTTAACTTACGAACAAGAAAGAGATTATTATTATAAATATTTATCTTCTATAAAAAAACAATATGAGTTGATGGAAGAACGTGGAATTGTTGTTGATGAATTTAGAATTGCTACTGATGAGAGTATGATTACTAATGCTCTTAAAGGTAGAAGTGATGCTAATGAATTTAGAGAATTTTTAAGTAAATGTTCATTTTATTGGTCTGAGATGGATGATAAGTTATTTGATCATAAACCTCCACAATATAAATTGGTAAGAGGTTTATAAAATAAAGCCTATAAAATTTAATTTTATAGGTTTTTATTTTTGTATTTAAAAAATTATCATCTTAAAGCTGATGATTTACTGTGATAATTAGAAATTATATTAGAAATTAGATTTTGACATTTACTATAACTAGAAATTAATTTATCTTTTATTTTAGGAATATTTTCATTAAAATCTTGTTCTACTTCATTTACAACATTAGTAAAAGCAGTTGCTGAAAGACTTTCTTTAATCTGTTGTAATTTTTTAATGAACTCTTCAGAAGAAATTTTAATATAGTTTTCAATTATTTGAGTGTTTGACGTAGTAGTGTCATTATATTCAATAGTAATAATGAATATTGTTCGCCATCTTTAAGATATGAAAGTTCTACTGCCGGCAGAAAAGCAATTTTTTTATCAATTAATTCTAATAACTCTGGTATTAGTTCAGTAAGTCTTACATATCTTCTTATTGTTTTTCCGCCTTCACCAGTTTCATTACCGATAATCTGCGATGTTCTTATCTTTGGGTTATCTTGTCTCAAAGTACTACTTTGATGTTTTAATGCTTCATATTTCATTGTGTATTCTCTACTCATTGCATTGACCAATAACTATTTCTAATGTTTCCATAAATTAAATACTATTTTGATTTTCTTATTAATATGCTTATTTGCTACCTTGTATGCCACTATCTTCTAGCAATAAATCAAAAAATGCATAGTAAAAGAACAAACTAAAATTTATAGTCCACTTGACTTATCTGCTTTATTTTTACTTATATTTTTTTCTTGTAGCATTGATTCAAAAGCTGGTAAACCATTGTCTTTACTATAGTAGTTTGAGAATTCATTTAAATGCGCTAAAGCAATCTTAGCAGTTAATTCTAAATCATCATTGGTAACATTGGTACTGGGGTTTATTAGACCGTGTTCTAATTCAATATTTATTCCAGTTAGAAAATCATCAAGGGAAAATTTTGAAAAATCAATATGTAATTTTTTTGCTATTTTAATAGCGTCTTTTATTGTAAACATCATATCACCATTTAATTATATGAGAAAAAAAAGAAATACTTTTAAAATTCGTATTTCTTCTCTTTAATTTTTTCTTTCAAATCTTGAAAATGGATATATTGTCATACTTGTTGTTCCTTTAATATCTTTAA
>CALVRD010000066.1 GCA_944358435.1 uncultured Bacilli bacterium
AGTATAAAATATCAGTCGATGTTAAAGATGATTTAGGAGCAATGCGAGAAGTTTTATATAGACGCTATTACCGAGTCTTAATAGAAAACCTACAAGCTCCAGATCTAATTGTCATGGATGGAGGTTTTACACAGGTAAGTGTTGCTAAGGAGATTATTGATTCTTTAGGACTATCAATTAGAATAATTGGCTTAGTTAAGGATAAAAAGCATCGTACTAATTCAATTATAGATGAGACAGGACATATATTAGAAGTTAAAAATGACAGTAATTTATTCCTATTTTTTAGTAGAATTCAAGAAGAAGTCCATAGATTTGCTATTACATATCACAGAAATATTAAAGCTAAAGGTGCCCTTGCTTCTGTACTTGATGTTGTACCAGGAATTGGTGAAGTAAGAAAAAAAGAGTTATTAAAAAAATTTGGATCTTTGAAAAAACTAAAAGAAGCAACGGTTGCTGAGTTAAGTGAAGTAGTTTCTAAAGATATTGCTGAAAGCTTATTTGTTTATTTAAAAGAAATATAGTACAATATATATATAGTTAAGAATGGAGAGAGAAAATATGAAACTAAAGAAAAATAATAAGGGCTTTACAATGGTTGAGATTTTAGCCGTTGTTGTCATCATAGGAATATTGTCTGGAGTAGCTATACCAGCGGTATCAAGGTATATTAGTAAAAGTAAAAAGCAATCTTATGCTACTATGGAATCTAGTATATATGATGGAGCAAGAAACTATATTATGGATGAGAATAGATATTTAAATAAATGCACATCAGGTTATTCAAATATTGAAAGTGTAGAGAATATGCTAGTTGATTTTCAGTATATTGAGGCTTTGATTGATCCAAGTGATAAGAGCAAACATTGTACATATGCTGTTCATGGTTGCATGAGTAATCAAGGTTCAGATGAAATTTTGCCAACATACGAATATAAAATAGAGTTAAATTGTCTTAATTATTCATCTTGCAATATTTATAAAGATGATGGTTCAATTACACCATGCGAATAATACAAAATAATCAATTCAAACAAGTAAAGAATAAGTAAACACATACTTATTTTTTTATATGTCAAAAACTTCTCATATAATTTAGTTTTAAATTTTCATATTTAATTCAATAGTTATATTTATCTAAATTAGTACTAAAAAATGTCAAAAAACTATCAAAATTATTGAAAATGCTTGTTCTAAAATAAAAGGCTTGTTATACTAAAGGAGTCTAAAGACATAGGAGGAATTTGAAAATGAAATATGTATATTTATTTACTGAAGGTAGTAAAGATATGCGTAATCTTTTAGGAGGAAAAGGAGCTAACTTAGCTGAAATGACTAATTTAGGATTACCAATTCCCCAAGGGTTTACTGTTACGACAGAAGCTTGTACAGAGTATTACAATAATGGTAAAAGTATTTCTAAAGAAATAGAAGACCAAATCTTTACTGCATTAAAGGAAATTGAAAAACTTCAAGGAAAAAAATTTGGCGATAATAGTGATCCATTGCTAGTATCTGTAAGAAGTGGCGCTAGAGCATCAATGCCAGGTATGATGGATACAATACTTAATTTAGGATTAAATGATGTTGCTGTAGAAGGATTTGCAGAAAAAACTAATAATCCTAGATTTGCGTATGATTCATATCGTCGTTTCATTCAAATGTATTCAGATGTTGTTATGGAAGTACCAAAATCATACTTTGAAAAAATTATTGATGAAGTAAAAGAGTCAAAGGGTGTTCACTATGACACAGAGTTAACTGTTGAAGATCTAAAAGAATTAGTTAAAAGATTTAAAGCAGTATACAAAGAAAATATGAATGGAGAAGAATTTCCACAAGATCCAAAAGAACAATTACTTGGAGCTGTTAAAGCTGTATTCCGCTCATGGGACAATCCAAGAGCAATTGTTTACCGTCGCATGAATGATATTCCAAGTAGCTGGGGAACAGCCGTTAATGTTCAAACAATGGTATTTGGGAACATGGGTAATACTTCTGGAACTGGTGTTGCATTTACTCGTAATCCTTCAACTGGAGAAAAAGGTATTTATGGTGAATACTTAATCAATGCTCAAGGAGAAGACGTTGTTGCTGGTGTAAGAACTCCACAACCAATTTCAAAATTAGCTGAAGATTTACCAGAATGCTACGAAGAATTTATGCGTTTAGCTGAAAAACTTGAAAATCATTATCGTGATATGCAAGACATGGAATTTACTATTCAAGAAGGTAAACTATATTTCTTACAAACAAGAAATGGTAAAAGAACAGCTCAAGCTGCAATCAATATTGCCTGCGATTTAGTTGATGAGAAAATGATCACTGAAGAAGAAGCAGTAACAAGAATTGAAGCTAAATCTCTTGATCAATTACTACATCCAACATTTAATAAAGAAGCATTAAAAAATGGTGAAGTAATAGGTGAAGCTTTACCTGCATCTCCAGGTGCTGCAACTGGAAAAGTTGTGTTTACTGCTGAAGAAGCTAAAGAACTTGGAATTGGTGGTAAAGGTGAAAAGGTTATATTAGTAAGACTTGAAACTACACCAGAAGACATTGAGGGAATGATTGCTGCTCAAGGTATTTTAACAGTACGTGGAGGTATGACATCACATGCTGCAGTTGTTGCCCGTGGTATGGGAACTTGTTGCGTATCAGGTTGTGGTCATATCAAAATGAACGAAGAAAAAGAAGAATTTGAACTTGGAGGATATACGTTCAAGAAAGGTGACTATGTTTCATTAGATGGAACAACTGGAAAAATCTATAAAGGTGAAATTGCAACGGAAGAAGCAACAGTAGCTGGAAACTTTGGACGTATTATGGAATGGGCTGATAAATTCCGTAAATTAAAAGTTAGAACTAATGCTGATAATCCAAGAGATACTAGAAATGCTATTAAATTGGGAGCTGAAGGTATTGGACTATGTCGTACCGAGCATATGTTCTTTGATGCTGAAAGAATTCCAAAAATTCGTAAGATGATTTTATCAGAAACATTAGAAGCTCGTGAAGCTGCATTAAATGAATTAATTCCATTCCAAAAAGGTGACTTCAAGGCAATGTATAAAGAATTAAAAGGTCTTCCAATGACTGTCCGTTATCTAGATCCACCACTACACGAATTCCTACCTACAACTGAAGAAGACATTGCTGCCTTAGCACATGATATGAATGTCACAGTTGAGACTTTAAAAAATAAGATTAGTGAATTACATGAATTTAATCCAATGATGGGACACAGAGGCTGTCGTTTAGCAGTTACATATCCAGAAATTGCTAAGATGCAAACAAGAGCTTTAATAGAAGCTGCTATTGAAGTTAGTGAAGAAGATGGCTATGATATAGTTCCAGAAATCATGATTCCACTTGTTGGAGAAAAGAGAGAATTAGACTTTGTTAAGAATATAGTTGTTGAAACAGCAGAAAAAGTAAAAGCAGAAAAAGGCTCTAATATTACATACCATATTGGTACAATGATTGAAATTCCAAGAGCTGCATTATTAGCTGATGAAATAGCTGAATCTGCAGAATTCTTCTCATTTGGAACTAACGATTTAACACAAATGACTTTTGGCTTCTCAAGAGATGATGCTGGTAAATTCTTAGATTCTTACTATGCTAATAAAATTTATGAATCTGATCCATTTGCTAAATTAGATCAAAATGGAGTAGGCAAACTAGTTAGTATGGCAGTCGATTTAGGACGTAAAGTAAGGCCTGAAATCAAATTAGGAATCTGTGGAGAACACGGTGGTGATCCTTCAACTATTGAATTCTGTCATAAAGTAGGATTAACATATGTATCTTGTTCACCATTCAGAGTACCTATTGCTAGACTTGCTGCTGCACAAGCTGCAATCAAATCCGCTGGGAAAAATCAATAGAACATAAAAGAGTGCTTTTTGCTAGATTAATCCTTACAAAAGATGATATTTTAAAATATTGTGATGAAGAGGAAGATACTAGTTTTATAAAATTAAAAAAGCCAATTATTGTTAATATCTATATATAAATGAAGACTAAGATGACTTATATGTCGTAAATCTTAGTCTTTTTCTATGATATGCGGCAAGAATTGGAATTATAAAAAAATTGAAAATGCTGTTTTATGAGTTGTTTTTCATTCTTTTGAATGATTATTTATTAGAATAGCACCATTTATTCTCATCGGATTAATAATTGGAATTATATTTACTAGAAAGAATAAATAAAATAGTTATATAAATTAAAATTTGCAGCTTATAGAGTAGATGTAAAAATCTACTTTTATTATGACATTCTAAGATTTGTCAACTATTAATTTTTATGATATATTAATACACGCTAAAAACACACGAAATTTGATATT
>CALVRD010000067.1 GCA_944358435.1 uncultured Bacilli bacterium
ATATTAATAATAGATTCTATACTATCGTTTAATAATTCAGAATATTTTTTCATACTCTTGCCATCATCTGTTGTTTCATTAAATTTCATATATGCTTCTTTTACTGGTTCCGTCTGTCCTTTTGATAATTTTCTTAAAATATCCAAAGTATTCTTCACACTCAAATGATTAGAAAGAATTGTACCATCTTCTTTTATATAAACTAAATAAAACGGATGAAGTTGATTCATATTATCTATATTAACTTCATTATTTATATTCTTTAAAACATAAATAACGCCTTTTTCTATTCCTAATTCAGGATTTGCAAATACAACAGAATGCATACCATTTGGTATTTTGCTTAAATCACCATTATGATTAACATACTCTACCAAATCCATTCTAAACTCATTAAGTCCTAAATCTGTAATAGAAATACCTGTATTCATATCTTCTAAATCAACAACTTCTTCTTGCAATTTCTTTAATTGTTCTTTTCTATATTCCATATCACTTGATTTGTTCGTTAATACATTGTCTTCTCCTGTACCTGATATATCTAACATTAACATTCTATTTTCTACTCTGTTTTTTAAATTAATATAATCGTCTAAACTAATATTAGGCCAAAAATTTACTAATTGTATAACTTTATTATCTGAACCAATTCTATCAACACGACCAAATCTTTGAATAATTCTAACCGGATTCCAATGTATATCATAATTTATCAGATAATCGCAATCTTGCAAATTTTGTCCCTCGCTAATGCAGTCAGTAGCTATAAGAACTTCAATTTCTTCTTTTGCTTCTTTGTCAATTACCTCTCTGTGTTTTGATTTAGGAGAAAAATTAATAAGTAAATTGTTAAAATCTTTATTTATATTTAATGTACATTCATTGGTCCCAGAGCCTGTGATTTTTGCAGTATCTAAATTATATTTTTGTTTTAGGGGTAAAGATATATTTTTATATAAATAATTAGCCGTATCTGCAAATGCACTAAATATAATAACTTTACGATTATTTTCATTGATTGGATGTTCTATTTTATTAGAAATAAGTTTTATCAATTCTTGTAATTTTAAATCGTGTTCTGGAGTTACTATACTCATTTCAGATAATAAAGTTTTTAATATTTCACAATCTGCTAACAAATCGGTTTTCCATCCTATTGTATTCATATCTTTTAAGTCGATTTTTACCTTTGTACCAATACTAAAATCATCATTTATTAATTCTTCAACATCTTCATCTGCATTGTAATTTGTCAACTCTAATTCTTCTATGTCTTTATCAATTCCGTTGTTTTCAAAATTTTCAATAGCAAGTAATATTCCATTTATTTGTTCTACTATTTTTGTTAATGTTATTCTAAATGATTCTACAGAACTTTCTAATCTTTTTAACAAGTTTATTCTCATTAATATTTTTAAACTTCTTTCACGATCTGCTTGTCTGAAACTAGATTGTCCACCTTTTACAGATATATCATATTTATCTTCATAATAAGATAATTTATTATCTAAAATATAATCAAACGGAGAATATACACTCATATTTAGTTTCATAAGAGTTTCAGATATTTCCTTTATAGACATAAAATTATCAATATCCGTTATTTCACAACTTTTACTTATTGGTTTTAATCTTGTTGGGAATTTACCAATGCTATTCATATTGTAATATTTTTCTATATGTTTTCTACTTCTTGCAATAGTTACACTATCTAATAATTTAAAGAAATCAAAATTATTATTTAACCTACTTAATAATTCTTCACTGGTTCTTTGTTCAATAGGTAATTTACTCCACTCATTAAATGTTGTTTGAGCATTTTTTAATATAGTATCAATAGATTTAGTAGCACTAATTTTTTCATCTATTTTATCAGTATGTCCTTCATAAGCAAGTGCAAGTTGATTTTTCAAATCTAAAAATTTATTATTAACAGGAGTTGCAGATAGCATTAATACTTTTGTCTTTACTCCTGCTTTCATCACTTCGTTCATAAGTCTATCATATCTTGTTTCTCTATCTTTTCTAGCACTATTATTTCTAAAATTATGCGATTCATCAATAACTACTAAATCATAATTGCCCCAATTAACTCTTGATAAATCAACACCATTAGATATACCTTTTTTTCTTGATAAATCTGTATGAAATAATACATCATAATTAAACCTATCTGCCTGTAAAATATTATCTTTATAATTCGTTTTATATGTATTCCAATTCTCACTTAATTTTTTCGGACATAACACTAATACACTTTTGTTTCTTTCCTGATAATATTTCATAACTGCTAATGCAGTAAATGTTTTACCTAAGCCAACACTATCTGCCAAAATACAACCATTATGTCTTTCTAATTTATTTATTATTCCTAAAACTGCATCTTTTTGAAAATCATATAGTGTATTCCATATTACTGATTCTTTAAATCCAGTTTTTTCATTTGCAAGTTCATCTTCTGATATATCTTCTAAAAATTCTGTAAAAATGTTATATAGAATTATATAGTATATAAATTCCGGCGAATTTTCTTTATATAAATCAGTTATAAAAGTTAAGACTTCGTCTGTTACATCTTTGAAATTATTTTTATCATTCCACAATTCCTCAAATGATTGCATATAAAACTTTGTCATTTCATAATTATCATCAACTTTAGTAACAGTTGTAAACAATGAATTTCCTTTTTCATAACCAAAACCTATTGTATTAAATTGATCTACATTGAGATATGTTATTAAAGCTTTCTTATTAAGTAAAGTAGTTGGGTTTTCTATATTAATAAACTTATCAATAGGATTGTAGTTTATATTACTTTTAAATTTTACTTTTTGTTCTATCCATTTTGCACACTCTTTTGCAATAGCCTTTCCATTTAATTCATTTTTTAACCTTACTTCATATTCAGAACCATTTATGGATTTTTCTCTATTGTGTAAATCAAGTTCAAATTTTCTTGATTCCTTTTTGCTAGATACATTATTAACAAAAGTAGGATCAGAAAAAATAAATTGCAAAGAATCTATTTTTGTTAATTCTTTTTTTAAACTTTCAAAGCCATACATTGAAAAAATTGAAGCACATATTTGCAATTTAGAATTAGGCTTTATTACCTTTTTCAAATCATCTCCAAGTTTTTCAAATTTATTATCTATTATCTTCATACTACCACCTGTTTAATTGATATAAAATGCACATAATTATTATATCATGAAATTTACTATATTTCCTTAATCAATTTAAAATTGCTTCTATAAATATAAAGTTACATAATTAAGATTTCAATCATAAAAAAGTTGAAATAATAATTTATATATGTTATTATTATACTGTCAGGTAGCACAAAGCAGTATAGTAGTATCGTGTTTATCTGATTCAACCGAAGTTTGGTTGAGTAGTAGATCGTCTGCTAGTATAGGGACGATTTTTTTATGATAAAATGTCTTTATTTATATATAGTTTAGGGTGGCACTGCTAATATATATTACTTAATACTTATTAAAAGCATTAAAACTAATATATACGTGTATATCACTTTCACTATTAAGTCGTCTATTAAGTGGTGTATTAAGTCTTTTAAGCTTAATAAAATTTTGAGTAGTTGAATTATTAAGATTATTAAGCTTAATAATAACTTAATAGGCAGCTTAATAATTTTGAAAAGTGTCATTCTCCTTACTTTCATTTAATGAAAAAATTTTTTCGATATTTAAAATTTGTTAAAAATAAGTATTTACCTTCATTTAATTTTAGTATACAATATAATTAATCAATATGGAGGAATTTTATGAAAGATACAAGCTTAGTCAACATTTCTGGACAAGATAAGACAATTGTTGCTATTGTCCAAAGACGAAATAAGTCGATATTCGAACAAACATTATTGTGGCCTAAAAATAAATCGATACAATATGTACTTGATGAATATCAAAAAATCTTAGGTGATATATCTATATATAAGATAATTAATTATAAATAAGTATTTACTTTTATTTAATAAAGGTATACAATATAATTAATAAATAAAATATAGGAATTTATGAACAAAACAAACATTAAAAAAGATTTAGAGGACTACAAATTTTGGTGCAAATCTCAAGGTACTGGCTTTGATGCATCAGAATATTCAGTATTTTCGTTTTATATGAAAAACGTTTACCCTTACAAAGGAGATGAAAAATGAAACATGTCTGCTCTATTTGTGGTAAAGAATTTCTAAATTCATATTCTAATAATGCTTCACCTTTTAAAGGAGAATGTTGTGATGATTGCAATAACAACATTGTTCTTCCTTTAAGACTTGCATTATATAACAAGAAACTT
>CALVRD010000068.1 GCA_944358435.1 uncultured Bacilli bacterium
AAAATCCTTCCTTGGTATTTATTTCTATATTACCATAGAAAGGATTTTTACTTTACACAAAATTATTTACAGACTCGCTGGAACATATGAGTTTTTATATCAAAGATTAATTCATAGTATAACTGAAGACAACTGGTCTGAAATATATAGATTAGGAGAAATATTAGGTACTTATGCCTTACTTACTGATGATTATTATGAAAAAATGTTTGAAAGTATAAACATTTCTAGCCAAGGCATAGTATGTGTAGTCGGAGGAGAAGATCAAACAGCTACTTTTAGACAGTTTTTTGATGAAGAATTAGAAAATATACTTAGTAAAGGAAAAGTAAAAGAAAAAAGTAAAAAATAAACAAATAATTATATAGGGAGAGGAAGTCTCTCTTTTTTTTAATGCTCACGCAGAAGATTGTAATTAACAAGTAATTTTACTAAAATAGTTGATACTACATTAGTTAATGAAACTATTGGGATATTAGCCAAAATGAGCCTACTAAGTTATTTGACACAACTAAAAATAATATTTCATTACATATAAAAAATATTTTTTTAAATGGTAAATTATAAGAAAATCGAAATGTTAAAAGAAGTGTTACTCATTATAATTTGGATGCAATAATTGCTGTTTGGCATCGAATTAATTTCAAAAGAGAATATAGGCAACCAAAATTTAGAAGAAAAAAGTATTGGATAATTCAGAAAGTATTTAACACAAACAAGCAGTATAAAATGAATATGAAGAATGTAAGGTAAGTTTAAGATCGAAAATATATTTTTTCAATGGCTGAATTTTTATAATAAATATATTGAAAGAACTATGTTGAAGGAGCAATAAAATAAGAATTGCAAATAATAAAGACACTTTAGAATTAGCTATGTAAAGGATTAAACAGCAAAAAATAATTGCGACATGCAGACTACAAATTATTTATTCACCACAATGTAATGATAATTATATACAAGGATATATATGTAATGTTTATACAAGGATATATATGTAATGTTTATACTTTGCCTGAATATAGGTGCAATGGTCTTCAAAATTCCTTAATAAAAAAGTAGTATGTTTTGCAGGAAAAAAGACTATTTGCGAATTAAATTTATCCACTGGCAGTAAAGATATAATTAGCATGTATAAAAAAATAGACTTTAAGTTTAATGATATGTCAATGATAATTCAAATTAATAAACTTAAAAAAATTACAAAATAATAGCTTAGGTTATTCTTTTTTGGGGTACCATAATGGTAGATACTTTTAAAAAAGTAAATTAGAGAGCAAACTCTAATCTTTTGTCTTACTTAAAATATTATATAGTAAAGTAAAAAAATATAAAAAACCACAACCAAATGATAATTTTAATGATTTTTCAAAGAAATAATGATATAATTAGTATTAGTTTTGTAGGGAGTGGTGTCAATGAATAATGACTTAGCGAATGAAATAAGACGTAAAGTTGATATTGTTGATATTATTGGTGAAAGAATTCCACTTGTAGCACGAGGAAAAAACTTTTTTGGAGTTTGCCCATTTCACGATGATTCCAATCCATCAATGTCTGTATCAAGAGAAAAACAAATCTATACTTGCTTTTCTTGTCATGCCACAGGTAATGTTTTTACTTTTTTAATGAACTATGAACATATTGATTTTAAAGAAGCACTACATTATTTAGGAGAAAAAATAGGAGTAAATGTTTCAAATATTTCTATTAAGAAAAAAACAACTAAATATGATAAATTATATGATGCTTATAGTTTTTCAGTTAAGTATTTTCAAAATAATCTATCAAGTTCCATAGGAAAAAGTGCCAAAGAGTACTTAGCAAACAGACAAATTAATGAGGAAATAATTAAAGAATTTGAAATAGGATTATCCCTCGAGGCAAGGGATGACTTAACTAAGCTATTATTAAAAAAAGATTATGATTTAGCAACCTTAAATAAAATTGGTTTATCAAGCGATGAGCACGATATCTATAATGATCGAATTATGTTTCCTTTATATGATGTAAATGGTCGAGTTGTTGGTTTTAGTGGAAGAATTTATAAAGATAATGGTCAAAATAAATATTTAAATACCAAAGAAACAGAAATATTTAAAAAAGGGGAAATGCTTTACCATTACCATATTGCAAGAGAAGAATGTCGTCAAAAAAAGTCGGTTATTGTAATGGAAGGTTTTATGGATGTCATTAGAGCCAGTACAATTGGTATTAAAAATACCGTCGCTCTTATGGGAACAGCTCTAACTAGTAATCAAATTGGTTTGATAAAAAGATTATCTAATAATATTATTATGTGCCTTGATGGTGATTCACCTGGAGTTAATGCCATGCTTAGTATTGGTGATAATTTACTTACCCAAGGAATTGAAGTTAAAATAGTAGTCCTTCCAGATGATGATGACCCAGATTCTTTTATTTTAAAACACGGACGTGATCGTTTTCTTGGCTTAGTTGAAAACGCCATTAATTTTAGTGACTTCAAAATGCAAAAACTAAGAGAAAACGTTGATTTTAGAAGTGATGAAGAAAAAGCAAACTATATTAATACGGTCTTAAAAGAAGTAAGTAAAATTAATGATTCTATTAGAGTAGAAATAGTCTTAAAAAGACTTGCAAAAGAATTTGATATAGGTTATAATACACTGGAAAAACGTTTAAATGATTTAGTAGCATTTAAAAGTATAAGTAAAGAGATAGAAACACCAATTAAACAAGACAGTAAGAGAAAAACAAAGTATGATAAAGCCGTTGAACAAGTTTTATATTTCATGCTAAATAATGATTGGGTTATTACTCAAGTTGAAAAAGAAAGAATTGTCTTTCCTAGTGAGAAAACTAGAGTTTTAGCAAGTGAAATCATTTATTATTATAAAACATATGGAAATATAAATGTTGCTGACTTTTATACTTATGTTCAAGATAAAGAGGATATTTTAATTTTACTAAATTCTATTTTAGCTGATGGATATAGTGAAGAAACTACAAAGGAAGAGTTGTTTTTGTATTTTAAAGTTATTAATGACTATCGTCGTAGTCAAGAAATTAAAAGACTAACAACATTAATGAAAAAAGAAGTAGATCCACTAGAACAAGCTAAAATTGTAGAGAAAATTAGAAAATTAAGAATAGGAGAATAGATATGGTTGGAGAAATTAAAACTTTAGAAGAAAGAAAAAATAGATTAATAGCTCGTGGCAAAAAACAAGGCTATATAACTTATGAACAACTAGCAGATGAATTAAAGGGACTAGAAGTAGATAGTGATTCCCTAGATGAATTATATAATGCCCTAGTAGAAGCTGATATTGATATAGTTAGTGAAGATGGTAGTGATGATGCCAGTGGTGAAGAAATTACAGCTGAAATAGAAGTTGAAAATATAACTTTATCTAAAGATGTTAAAATTAATGACCCAGTGCGTATGTACTTAAAAGAAATTGGTCGTATTAATTTACTTACTTCAGATGAAGAATTTGAATATGCTAAAAGAGCGGAAGAAGGAGACGAAGAAGCCAAAAGAATGCTTGCTGAATCCAATCTTCGACTAGTTGTTAGTATTGCTAAAAGATATGTTGGACGTGGTATGCTATTCTTAGATTTAATTCAAGAAGGTAATATAGGTTTGATGAAAGCCGTAGATAAATTTGATCCTACTAAAGGTTATAAATTTTCAACTTATGCTACCTGGTGGATAAGACAAGCTATTACTAGAGCTATTGCCGATCAAGCTAGAACTATTCGAGTTCCAGTTCATATGGTTGAAACAATCAATAAATTAGCCAGAATTCAAAGGCAATTAACTCAAGAGCTAAATCGTGAACCAACAGATGAAGAAATTGCTAAAAAGTTAGGAGTTTCCGTTGATAAAGTTCGTGAAGTATATAAAATTTCTCAAGACCCCGTATCACTTGAAACACCAATTGGTGAAGAAGATGATTCTCATTTAGGCGATTTTATTAAAGACGAAAGAACTATGGGACCTGAAGAATATGCTACAGTTGAAATGCTAA
>CALVRD010000069.1 GCA_944358435.1 uncultured Bacilli bacterium
TCGCAGCACTGTTAAAGCACTACGAAAAGATGTCTTGGCAAAATGTTATGGGGGAGATGTAACCCGTAAAAAGAAATTACTTGAAAAACAAAAAGAAGGTAAAAAGAAGATGAAACAAATCGGTAGTGTTGAACTACCTCAAGAAGCTTTTATGAGCGTTTTAAGTATGGATGGTGAATAAAATGGCAGTAAATAATGAGCAAATAATTAGAGAATCTGATTACTATTTAGAAAATGATGTTAATATTAACGAGGCTAGTCAAGAACTTGGTGTTAGTAGAAGAACTTTTCAACTACATATGAAAAAATTACTTGAAATTTGTCCTGAAAAATACGCCAGAAGTAAATAAGAGTAATATATGAAGAGTAATGCTAAAGCTTTATATATTCATATTCCCTTTTGTAAAGAAATTTGTTCTTATTGTGATTTTTGTAAACTGTTATACAATGAAAAATTTATTAATAACTATCTAGATGCCTTAGAAAAAGAAGTATCTAGTCTTTACCAAGGTGAAATAATAGAAACTATTTATATTGGCGGAGGAACCCCAAGCTGCCTAAGCTATAGTGAATTAGAAAGATTATTTAAAATAATTAGTGTCATAAAAAGATCAGAGAATTGTGAATTTACAATAGAAGGTAATTTTGATACAACTAGCTATGAAAAATTAGATTTATACAAGAAAGTTGGAATCAACAGACTTAGCTTTGGAATTGAAACAACTAATGAAAAATTACTTAAATTTCTAAACCGCTCTTTAGATAAGAATAGAGTGGTTGATATTATCAATTATTCTAAAAGTATAGGTCTTAATAATATAAATGTTGATTTAATGTATGCTCTTAATAATGAAAAAATCAAGGATTTAGAAAAAGACCTAGATTTTATAAGTAGTTTAAAAGTTACTCATATATCAACTTATTCATTAATACTTGAGGAGCATACAAAACTCTATATTGATAGAGTTACTAATATAGCAGAGGATTTAGATCTTAAAATGTATCAGTTTATTGAAAATTATCTAAAAAAGTTAGGTTTTGATCACTATGAAATAAGTAATTTTTCCTTACCTGGGTATGAATCCAAACATAATTTAGTTTATTGGAAAAACTTAGAATACTATGGATTTGGTCTTGGAGCCAGTAGTTATTTAGGTAATAAAAGAATTAATAATACCAGATCAATTACTAATTATCTTGCTTTAAAATATATAAAAGATTATGAAGAGTTAAATAAACATGATACTATGGAATATGAAATAATACTTGGACTTAGAACAAAGTATGGCATAGATAAAGAAAAGTTTAAAAAATTATATGGAAGTAGTATTGATAAATGTTATAATTATAGTGATTTAATTAATAATAGTTTTCTTATAGAAGATGATAATCATATTTATATTAGATCAGATAAATGGTATATAAGTAATGAAATTATAGTTAAATTTCTTGAAGGAGAGAAGTATGAATAAAAGTAGTAATTTTGAAAAAGAATTAATGTATATTAAAAGTGATAAAATAAAAAAAGCCTGTCAAACAATGATTGAGTTATTACCAGATTATTTCTTTGAAATACCAGCTGCTTCAACTGGCAAATATCATCCAGAATATGCTCAAGGTAAAGGTGGACTTCTTCGCCATACCAAAGCAGCTGTAAGAATAGCTTATGAATTGTTACAAGATCCATGCATAGGTGATAAATATAAATCAGATGAAAAAGACTTAATGCTAATGGCTTTAATTTTACATGATGGTCTTAAATGTGGATTTGAAAAAAGTGAACATACGGTTTTTGAACATCCTATTTTAATAGCTGATTATATTATGGACAATGAAGAAGCATTAGGATTAGAAGTTAATGAAATAGAATTTTTATGTGATACTGTTAAAACTCATATGGGACCTTGGACTACTGATTATAATGGTAATGAAGTCCTAGAAAAGCCAGTAACAAAGTATCAAAGCTTCGTCCATATGTGTGATTATTTAGCTAGTCGTAAATGTTTATTAGTTCCATTTAACGATAAAAATGAGATAAGTGTCTAGAAATAAAGAATGAATAGGTAATACCTATTTGTTCTTTTACTATATTTAGAAGTGTTTTTTGAAGTAAGAATATATTAAAGAGATTATCGTAAAAATGAAAGACATCAGTTCTTATATGACTATGCCGGTAAAGAAAAAAATTCTAACAAAGTATTACATCATCTTATCATATTAGATTAGATAATTCTGACCCAGTAGTTGTTTATATAGAAGGTTTTTTTCTATCAGAAATGACAAAACAAGTGAAATATGATCAGACTATAGTTTGTATAATTGCTAGAGAATATTTTAATTATTTTCTATCTAGCACAATAATAGAAGAAACTCTTAAACAAGTAGATATAAATGAACTTAATCATAGAACAGAAGAGTTCATTTAACGAAGTAATAGACTATTTTTTTCATTAATTAAAAGAGCAAATGGTACAAATGATTTTTTAAGTATTTAAAAAAAAGAAGTAGAACTTTATCCAAATGAATATTTAAATCTTTTAAATACTTGTACTTAGACAAGAAAATCTCTAACTTTGGAATTAAATTTATAAATATTGATTATTTTATAAAATACTATCGTTAGACTCTTAATATGAGCAAGCCTTTTGTAGTAATTATAGATAAAAAAAATCAGATTTAATTGCCTCAGAAATGACCATTAATTCAATTATTACTAAAAGATGTGCCGATAATTTAGCAATATAAGTCGCTTGTGAGCCAGAAAATTAACAAACATACTATGATTTAACTGATACTTTAGAAGAGACAATTCACAACTATGGCACTGTTTATTTAGACGATGTCCACAGTGACTATATAAAAGGGATTAGTGAGAAGAAAATTCTTAATAATAAATTGTAATGTATCTAATAGATATTTCTGTCTAAATTGTTGTAGAAATAGTTGTTTTTTGATAAAATATTTTCAAGAGTAATTATATATTAAGCATAGAAAGGAAATTATAATATGTCAGGTAAAATTATTGTTATTGAGGGAACTGATTGCTCTGGTAAAAAAACCCAAGCACAGTTGTTAGAAAAAAGATTAGTAGAAATGGGAAAGAAATGTATAAGTTTAAGTTTTCCTATGTATGATACTCCAACTGGAAGAATCGTTGGAGCTTATTTAGGAAGAGAAGATGTAGGAAAGGGATTCTTCCCAGAAGGTGCCCCTGAAGTTGATCCTTACGTAGCATCTCTTTATTATGCAGCTGATCGTAGATATAATATTGGTAAGGCTTTAAAATATTTAGAAGATGATTATTATGTTATTCTTGACCGTTATACAACTTCTAATTTAGCCCATCAAGGTAGTAAAATCCATGATAAGGATGAAAGATTTAATATGTATCAATGGATTGACAAATTAGAATATTGGCTACTAAAATTGCCAAAACCTGATAAAACAATCTTTTTACATATGCCATACGAATATTCCTGTACATTAAAGAAAAATCGAAAATCTTTAGATGAACTTGAAAAATCTGAAGAGCACCTAAGGCAGGCCGAAGCAGCCTATATTGAATTATCAGAACTTTACAATTGGAATAAAATTGAATGTGTTAAAGATGATAAAATTAGAACAATAGAAGATATCAGTGATGAAATATTAAAATTAGTGAGAGTGTAAAAAACTTTGTGTAAAGTTACCAATCTATGGTAATAAGATTTTTTAGAGATTGAAGAACTCAGTCTC
>CALVRD010000070.1 GCA_944358435.1 uncultured Bacilli bacterium
AGTCTTGCTTCTTCGAACTCGTTTAAATATAATTTTTAACATCTTCAAAAGGAGAAGAAGTACCTCTAACGATTTCTATTAGTTCTTGTTCATTATCATATTTTCTATAATTGTGTTTATCTACTTTAGATAATTGTCTTGCATTTTGAATAGAATTATTACTTAAAAAAATATTACCACTAACATTATTTTTGCCAGTTTTCTTGATATATTTTTCTATTCTTATCACTACCTAAATGTAATGAATAAGCAAGTTCTTCCATATAAATCACCATCCTTTTGGTACATATTTACAAAACAACCAATTACTAAGTACATTTTACAAATAGATATTATTTATTTAAATGTTTTTAATCTACTTCTGTAATTTTTTTATTAAAACAGCGAGACCGGAATTTGAGTCGCTATTAATTGTAAGGGATTGTTCTTTAGCAAATTGTTGTCCTAAATAATTTTGTAATTGTAATGTACGATTTATACCTCTTTCATATTTACTTTGTTTATTAATTTTTAAATTTCTAAAAGTAGAGGCAATAAAATCATGTATTTCATTAAGTATAATTCTATTGTTAAGTTCTCCAATAGCTTCAATTTCAATCATTCTATCAGTTACGGAGATTTCATTTAATACATGATTAGTATACAAGCTATTATCAAACGATAAACATACTTGAACTCCATTTTTATCTAATACAACATCTTTTCTTTTTGTATGAGAGTTTAAAATTGGAAATTTTAATATGTCATTAAAATTTACTGTTACACCTGAATTAATCATTTTTTGCATAAATGTTTCAAAACTATCATCTAATAAAGTCTCTTCTATTTCAGTTCTTGATGAATAAACTTCACCTTTTTTCTGTGGCATCTTGCAAGTTGCTTTTATTTTCTTTTTATCTTTTTGCTCAATCTTTCTTATTCTTAATGATCCACCGTTTTTATATAAATCTAAATTTCTTGTATCATAATACTCATCATTATTTTGCTTTTCTGTTACCGAAATAACTCTAAAACCATTAGATGTAAATATAGATATTATTTGATTAAACAAAGTTTGCTGATCTTTTGAATTTTTTTCATCAGCATTTTCGTCTATAATATATTTTAATTCGAATTCTTCAGGTTTTTTATTTAATTCTTCTACCATTTTTCTTATCTCACTTTCGTATCCTTTAAATTCTATAATACTTAAACCTAGTTCTAGCCTTAATAATTCAGGATTAAAAAAAATGTATATATCTTCTAATATTTCTTGTGGCCTTATTAAATTAGTACATTCTGTTAAATCCAATATTCTATTACCATTTTGAATATTTAATTTTTGCTCTTTATTATATAGTTTTGTTTTTGTTCTAATGCTTATGATTGATAGTGTATTATCCAAATTAATTTCACCAAATATTTCTCTCAATTTTGTTTTGATTTTTTCTGTTGAAACATCATTTTTTATTAAAATATAGTCTTCTATATTATTAAAATTACATAAGTAAGACATAATAGGATCTAGATTTGAACTAGATAGAAGTTTAAAAGAATTCTTAAATTCTTCATCTTTCATTTTAAGAAAATTATTCAAATCAGTTATTCTTGGATCAGTAGCTAATATTTTAAAACTTGATGAAATGGGTATACTATGTAAATTCATACTATTCCCATATCGTTCAATTATTTTTTTAAATATATAATCTCCTAAAACAGAAATAGGGCTTAAATATACATCTCGATACATTTGATATCTTTGCAATAAAACATTTTCGATACTTGCAAGACCTTTTCTATCAATTAATAATTCATATTCTTGATTGTTATTAACTACAACATTAACACTGGAAATAATTCTTTTTAAATCTATTGCAGAAGCAATTCCAACATAATGTACATCACGAATTAAATAATCAATTCGGTCCGCATCTAATTGATATGAAACCAAATTATCAAGTATTTTTGTAAAACTATCTTTTCCTAATTCTTGGCTATCATTAATTTCTGCTATAAAACTCGCAATTTTTTTAACTTTTTGTTTTCCAAAAAAACTTGTTATTACTTTATTTACTTCTGTATCCCCAAGTAAGATATCTGTAGTTCGTTTCTCATGTGAATAATTAGTTACTAATTCTAGTGAATGGGAAAATGGTCCGTGCCCTATATCGTGTAAAAGCATAGAACATAATGCTATGTCTTTATCATCTTTACTAAGTTCTATATTAAAATTTTTCAAAATTTCCTCTAATCTTCTTAAAAATAAAGACATTACATAAAAAGCACCTACACTGTGACTTAATCTATCATTATTTTCTAAACCTTTAAATTCTAATTGTGAAAAACCATTTTGTGAAATATCTGATAATCTTTGCATTTCTTTAGTTAAAACGATCTCAGAAAAAGGATAAGGTACAACAATTTTTCCATAAATCGGATCTTCTACTATAAGTGAATTATCTTTATCTTTGTTATATATAAATGCCATATTCATTCTCCTATTTATCATTATTGCTTATCATAAGCTGTGGATATCTTTTTTGTTCTATATTGTTTAAATTTAATCCTAAATTTTTGCTATTTTTTAATAAATTATCATATTCCTCTAAGTAATTTTTTATAGTCCCTTTTACCTCAATTTCAATAAAATATCCTAGACTATCGACTTTATCTAAAGAAACCTCATACTTATCTTTATAGGAATAAATCTTTCTTTCTTTTTTTACTTCAACAATTTTCTTTAAACCAATAAAATCAAATATTTTTTTTAAATTATCACTATTATCAACTTCAACTTCATATTCTTCACAATATATTTTGTTGTCATAATTTTTGTAAGTCAATATTTTTTTATTACCGCTTAATCTAATTCTTAGTAATCTATTAATATTGTTGTTTATACAATATGATTGATAATATATATCTTGTTGATTACTTTCTAATAAAAGATTCTCTTTTAATTTCATTAATTTATTTAAATTATCATACTCTTCTTTTGTTAATTTAACTTTTATTTCCATTTCTATGTTATCTTTAATTTTATTGCCATATAATAAATAACTTGCACTACATTCTAGTATTTCAGATAACTTAACAATCATTTCTAAACTTGGCTCAGTTCTATTTGATTCCCAACTAGAAATTGTTTTATCAGTCACATACAGTTTTAAAGCCAACTCTTTTTGGGTAATATTTTTGCTTTGCCTAAGTTTACTAATTCTTTCACCATAATTCACAATTTCATCCCTTTTCTAAATAAATTATAACATAATTATAAAGCTTCTATTTTCTACATTTTGTAGAAGTAATTATTTTTTGAATTCTTCTTTATATTTACTTAAATCACTTATTTTTTATGATTTTTCAATAAGTAGTTTTTCTTTAATAACATATATCATAATACCATCATTGTTTTTTAGAGCTTGGTAGTTTCTTATGAAACAAAAAAACTAATCCATTTCTGAATTAGTCATTTATCAAAACTCAAAAAGTTCGAGCACATTTCACTATGGTG
>CALVRD010000071.1 GCA_944358435.1 uncultured Bacilli bacterium
AAATATAAGATAATGCATGATCAATATTTTTATATTTTATTATATCTTTTAGTAATTCAGTATAAATATAACATCCTAATTTGCATAAATCTTGTTTATTAGTAATATTACATGCACTATTTATCAAATTAATTGTCTCATCATTATTAAAATTATTCAAAATGCAATATAAAGATATAGGAAGAATTCTAATTAACGATATATTATTAAAATCATCACATCCAGATAAAGAAGCATCAACATTTTTTACATAATTTACTAATATTTGTGAAAAAGAATTAGTAAGTCCTAGTGCTAAATTACACGAAGAATATCTTGATTCCATTAGCCATGATAAAAAATTATCCATTATATGATTGTAATCTATATCCCCCTCACATTCAATAATAGAATCCATAGTAGCTAAAACTAAAGAGGTAGCATCACTAAAACATCCTTTAGTAATTTTCCCATTATTTGAATCAATCATTTCATTTAATTCACTTTTATTAATCTGTTTTTTTGATAAATTAGAATATGGAAAACCAAATGCTTCTCCAATTGCAAAACCCAATAACGAACTATATATAATATTTAAATCTTCATTTTTTTCAAAATAATAATTTGTTTCAATCCAATTATCAAATTTTGTTAAAACCCCAATTGGTAAAACATCATTCAGTTGTTCTAAATTTTTGCAAAAAACAGCAGCATTTTCTTTAATATCTTTTAAAGTAGCATTTGAATTTGTTAACAATAACGCTCCATCATCCCTTAAACCAATAACTTTAGTCATACTATCAATAACAAAGTTTTCCATAACATCACCAATTAGATTATATCATGTATACTTTAAGATGTAAATTTAATGAGAGCAAAACTCATTGGTTTATGGTAGAATATTTTTTACTCTTTCTTATAAGAAAGAGTAAAAAAATTACGTTTGAGTAAGGGCAGATTATATCAAGGGTCTTTGAATCCATAAAAATGACTGCCCGTCTCTTATCTTATTATTAATCTAGTCTTAGAAAGTAGGGTCTTAGTATCCATATAACCAGCATGATGAGATAATGGTAAGCACTAAGAGTCAAACCAAGAAAGGAAGTATTATATGAAGTATGTTTTAGTACTTGATGTTGCTAAAGGTAAAAGCATGTTTATGTTGTCTTCAGATGTTGGTGAAGTTTTATTAGAACCTACAGAATATACTCATAATAAAACTAATTTTGAATTCATAGATTCTAATATTACAAAATTAAATATTAAAGATAATTTAACCGTCGTTATGGAAGCAACTAGTATTTATCACAAAGCACCAGAAAGATTTTTTAAAGAAAATAATTATCAAGTTATTGTCTTTAATCCTCTTATTGGTAAAGAAATTACTAATACTATCAGAAAAACTAAAACTGATAAACAAGACTGCATTAAATTAACTAATTTATTTTGGAAAGGTAGTATTCCTGATAGGAATTATACTGAAGATGTAATTTATACTAAACTTAATGAATTATCTAGACAATATTATCATCTAGATGAAGGTTTAAACAGACATAAGAACCGCTATAAAGAATTATTACATCTTTGTTTTCCTGAATTTGAATTGTGTTTTAAAGATGGAAAAATATATGATTTAACTGCATTAAATTTCATTAAAGAGTTCCCTCATGCTTATATTATTAAAGAAAAAAGAGTTGACGCTCTTGCTTATAATATGGCTAATACTAATAATAGACATCTTAACTATTATAAAAGAAAGGCAACTACTATCAAGGAGTATGCTAAAAATTCCTATCCAGGAGTTAATGAAAGCTCTAAAGATGTTGATAATTTGAAACAACTAGTTAAAATCATTATCGATATCACTAAGCAAAAAGATGAGGTAAAAACTCAAATGATTGAACTTGCTAAACTAACTAAACATTTTAACAATATTGTATCTATTTTTGGTATAGCCGATTTATCCGCATCTTTAATAATCGCCGAATTAAAAGATATTACTAGATTCAATAATGTTAAACAAATTAATGCTTGCTGTGGATTAGATCCAACCATAGTTCAATCTGGAAAAAGTATAAATTATCATGGCCCTATTTCTAAGCGTGGAAATAGATATGCTAGAAAAATATTATTTAATTGTAGTCGAAATATTATAACTTTATCAGCCAAATGTAATAAAGAAAATCCAATTTATGTTTATTATAAAAAGAAAAAACAGGAAGGTAAACATTACTATACTTGTTTAACTGCCTGTTCCACTAAACTAATTAGAATTATTTATGCATTATGCATGAACAATTCAACATCACAAGATTAGTTTAGCATTTTATTTAAAATATATCAACTTTTCAACACCAAATTTTAAAAAAATTACCACTTTTGGTGTTTTAAGTCGTGATTTAAACTACAATTTCAGTTAAAATCACAACTTTTTTAAGAAATTTACAAAAATTACTTGTAAAAACTTAGAAAGTCATTTTTACATTAATATGTAAAATAATAAAAAAACAGCTATTAAGCTGTCCTCTTACTAGAAAGAAAAGTTACTTTTTCTGCAACAACTTCTGTTACATATTTCTTTTTCTCATCTTCAGTTTCAAATACTCTAGTTTGAACTCTACCTTTTACTCCAAGTATATCTCCTCTTTTACAATATTCAGTAGTATTTTCTGCAATTCCGGTCCACAATACACAATCAATAAAATCTGTTTCATATTCTCCACTAGAATTTTTATAACTTCTTGGAACAGCAAGAGTAATATTAGTAACTTTTTTTCCTGCTTCAGTTTGTCTTAATTCAGGATCTCTAACTAATCTTCCTACAATTACAATTTGATTCAACATAACTTCCTCCTTTCATAACAATAATACACATAATAAAAAATAGTATCAAATTAACAAAAAAGGAAAATTATTATTTTTTTTTATTTAAAAAATAATTTTAAAATAAAAAAAATAAATTTTAAAGTATATTCATCAACTAAAATTTATTTTTTAATAACTTATTAAGTTCTACAGCATACTCCATTGGTAGTTCATCTCTAAATTCATCAATGAATCCCATAATAATCATTTCTCTTGCTTTTTCTTCATCAATT
>CALVRD010000072.1 GCA_944358435.1 uncultured Bacilli bacterium
TTGAAAGTGTCATGAACTCAATTACCCCTATTGGGTCAGAAGTTGATCAAATAGCATATAGCGTATCATTTAATTATGCAGCAAATGTCTATAACTTATTAAATAAATATAAAACAAATCTTACACCGGAAGAACGCGCAGCTAATCAAAGAATATTACGAAAACTTGGTGACGGAGTTAGTTTAGCTAATTATTATGATAGAGTCGATGAAAATGGAAATATTATTCCAGGTTCAGGGCTAAAATACATCGAAAGTGTAATTTCATCAATTCAATCAACCTATACTAGAAGAGAAGCAGCCGTAAATGCAGCCTTAGTAATGCTACAACTTGCGGCAGATAAAGGTGTCAAACTAGATTACGAACATAAAGGAACGAGTAGTTCTCAACCATATGTTAGTACAGAAAGCGTAGTAACAGGAGTAGACTGTAATCCTTGGGTTTCCTGGTGCGTTGATAAAGGAACACCAGGAGGATTCCAGTGGCGACCAGTTGAAGGTTTTCACGCTGTTGGAGAAAACCTTAGTAATTGGTCAGAGGCGCAACCTGGTGATGTCTTTGTAACAAGTGGCTATGGAGGAAGACATGTTGGTTTAATAATTGAAAATGTTCCACCAAGTAAAGACCCAAATGGACAGGGATATTTTATTACAGCAGAGGCATCTGGAACTGAAATTGGCATTATAATGCAAACTAGAAGTTATCAATCTTTAGCATCCCATAACTATTCTGTAAGAGATATGACAAGTGTCTATGATGGAACTGAGAATACAAATAGACAGTTTTTTCAAGAAATAATAGATAAATAAAATTTGCAAGGAACTACAACACCAATTGCAAATTTAGAACCTAAAAGAATAGCCCACTTTTTTCAGTAAAAGACCTAAAAAATAACAACTATAATTTTATACTTTTCTCTTTATAATAAGTTTCTAACAGTTTTGTAAAATATAAAGAAGAAAATATAAAAATAAATAGAATTAAACAAAAAAGTTGATAATTAGACACAAATCTAAATATCAACTTTTTTTAGCAGTAATATTCTAAAAGCATTATTTGTTTTTTAAAACCTTAACTTCTAATTTATTTACAATCCAATACATCAGATAAGAAATAACCCCTAAAATAAACACTCCAGCAATAACTAAGTCAATATTAAATACTTGAGATCCATACATAATTAGATAACCTAACCCTTTTTTTGAAACCAACAATTCACCCATAATAACTCCAATTAAATTCATTGATATATTTACTTTTAATGCACTAATCATAGTAGTATAATTACTAGGAAAAATAACTTTTCTGAATATTTGCCATTTGCTAGCTCCAAAACTTTTTAATAATGTTATATAACTTTTATCTGTACTAATAAATCCATTATAAATATTAATAATAGTTATAAAAGTGCTAATTAATAAAGACATAAATATTATAGAATTAGTACTAGCTCCTACCCAAATAATAATAAGTGGACCAAGAGCAACTTTAGGAAGAGAATTAAGTATTGTTAAATATGGATCAACTACTTTTGAAATAATTGAATTACTCCAAAGAAATGTTGCTACAACTAGGCCAATAATAGTAGCTAAGGAAAAACTAATTACTGTCTCAAACATTGTTACATATATGTGTGAAAACAAATTTTTCTGATTAATAAGATTGATTATTGTCACAAGAATTCTACTAGGTGAAGAAAAAGTAAATGTATTAATTACTCCCAGTCTTGTCAGTAGTTCCCAACCAGCAATAAATATAATAATAATTAATAATCTAAATGCACTAACTATAAAATATTCTCGACGTAATTTTTTTAAATATGCCTTTCTTTCCTTAGATATGGACATCTAAATCCCTCCAAATTTTCTCATAATAAGAAGAAAAATTTTTAGAACTTCGATTATTAATTGGGGTAGACTTATCATCTAAATCTATATTATATATTTTTTTTAGTACAGAAGGTCTTTTTGATAAAACAATTACTTTATCAGACATACTTATTGCTTCGGCAATATCATGGGTAACCATAATAGCCGTCTTTTTTTCTTTTTTTATAATTTTATAAATGTCCTCACTAATTGCCAATCTAGATTGTGAATCTAATGCTGACAAAGGTTCATCTAAAAGTAAAATATCTGGTTTTAACGCTAGTGTTCTGATTAAAGCAACTCTATGAATACAGTAAAGACACTTAATTTCTTAATCCCTTATAAAATAAGGGTTTGCGTGTGTTTCACATTCAAGCATTAAAATTAACTTGAATTTTGAAAATCATTATTTTTTATAGTATTTACAATAGTTTAAGCGTATGTCCTGAAACAACCTTAAATTATTGTCTTTTTTTAGTTTAACTTAATATTTTTAAGAGTTATTTAATTGTCTAGAAGTACTAGACATTTTATTGTTTACTTTCTATTTGTTTATTTTCATCTATATATTGATAGTTTAAAGCATTTTGATTTGATATAGCTTTCTTTTTAGTTGCTTTTTCATAAGATTTTCTAGCATCGTTAGCAACTTGTCCACCTTTACGAGCAACTTTCATATTTTCTTTAAATCCTTGTGGATGTTCAGATTCTGCAATATCACGAGTAGCAATTTCCCCTAAATCAGTAAGAAGAACTTCTATATCAGTCATATTATCTCTTAAAGATTCTTTTCTAATACCTTTAAATGCTTTATATTCATTTGCTTTCATACCAGACCAACTTTTATATATTTCATTAGTAAGCATTGCATATTCTAAATTACTTTCAACGCCACCATCTTTCCAAACATCAGTTAATCTTTT
>CALVRD010000073.1 GCA_944358435.1 uncultured Bacilli bacterium
ATTCCTCCTTTATTTTGTATTAATTATATCATATATTCTATGTGAAAAAACTTGTTTTACATATTTTTACTATTTATGCCGTGTATAATTAAACGGATATTCCAAATAATTTCTCTATATTATCTAGTATAATTTCTAGTATATTGGTTGTAACACTTGTTTTGTTAATTAAATATTAATTGGCATTTTGTGTAGTAAAGTCATCAATATCTAGGTTTTCTATTCCCATAGCATAATTTTTCATGTTTTCTGATTCACTTTTAAGGTCATCAGATAAGGATGTTAAATTGTTTTTTAATATGTTACCAGCTGTTGTTATATCAATTCCATCATAATCTTTATTTTCTCTAATAATGGATTTAAAATTATCAAATGACTATATTAACTCATCCGTACTAAACCTTAATTTACTCGTTAAAACTGTCAATTCTTGCACATCACTGATTTCTGTTGTCATATAATCTCTCCTATTTTATTAAATATATGAAAAAAAATTAAGTTAGGTTAGCTCTATATAGCATACTTTTAGTTAACTTAAATTTAAATTAAGTGTCAATAATTCTGTTTTCAGTATTTACTTTTTTAAAATTACTCTATTTTCTGTTTTATCACTTGTTCTACTATTTATTGATTGATATGCTTTTTCTGTAATAATAGTAAAATTATCACTATTTTTGATACTATTTCCATATACTAATATAGAAAGTTCATTTTTGGGATTGTAATTAATTCCAAACTTTTCTGAGTTGTATTTGCTTGTTAACATACGTTGAGAAAAAAATGCTGGTAGCGAGCTAAAATAAAGTTCATCTTTGGTATATTCAAAAGGAAGAAAGCAACCTAATTTTTGAGCCTTGAGTGCTTCATTTTCATATTTGAACTTGTAGCCTCTATCTTCTACTTTTGCTAGACTTCCTATTAATAGTAATTCCTTTGTACTATATGCTTGCCATAATAATAATACTTTATCTATCATTTTGTATTCCTCCTACTTGCTACTCTGCTTTCACTTTTATTTTTATCATAATATTCACTCATCCAGTTGGCTCGCCTCATTACTAACTGTTTGGCCATATTTAATCTTGCCGGTGGCAATTCGTCTTGATATGGAGCAAGTATTTTATCAACAGTCGATTCGTTTAAATTATTTATATTTTCCATAATATCGGCAATTTCATCTGGATAGTTAAATGTTAAATATTTCATTAAAGTTTGATACTGTAATGTAGTTATGTCAAATTTCCGATACTGATTACCAATATCATTTAATCTCTTATGATACTCATCTTTGGACATGTATCCGTTTTCAACTAGTGGTATTAGTTCTGTTCTTTCTTCCTCAATCATTGTTAGTATTCTTTTTTCTTCTTGTTGATCCCAAGCTCTTTTATCTTGATATTGAGAAAATCTCTCTAAGGTTATTTTACCAACGGAGTGATGATGAATTACTGTATCTAAATGCTCGTTATTTATAATATTTCCTTCTTTATCAAAACACTTATTAAGGCGATGATCTACCATTGATATTCCTAAGGAAGTTCCACTATCATATAGAGGAGCAAACCTAATGCTTCCATCTTCATGATTTACTATTACCCCATAATTAGATGGATTCCTGTCCCTGTTAGCAATTAATGCATCAAATACTAGCATATTCAAAACATCTTTCTGTAGGCCAAATTTTTCAACAGAACGAAGTACTAAATCAACGGTATAATATTGATGAGTCTTTGGATTTATTAGACTAGTATTTTTAAAGTCAGGATCTATTTGATTAATAAGATATACGCCATCAAAAAATTCTTCTCTTTTAGGACCTTCTTGATTATTATTCAGAAAGTCACTTGTTATGACACCATTTTTTCCCATATTTTCACACAAGTAGTATTCTGCTGATTGAATTCCAATTGCCGTTGCAATGTCTGCAGCTATACATTCTGATACATCATTATAAACTGGTGTACCATCATTTTTGTAGGTGGCAAATTTAAATAGATATCTATTGCCATAACTCTGAAACCAGTACTTCGGTTGTTTACCGACTGGCTCCGGTAAATATATCTCATCTTCTAATATTTTTGCCCGCATACTATCACCTATGATTATTTTAACATATTTCTAGTTTTTAACAAATAGTGAACTTATTAGCATCAATATAAATTATAGTTGCTCTGTTTTTTTAATTAGTTTATTATTTATTGAATAATTTATTTATGATATGATATATTTGTTTAATAAAATGGAGGTATTATAATGAAAAAGAATTTTATTAATATATCAAATAAAGTGTTTATGTTAAGTATTTTACTAGGTACTATTTTAATGGCTTTATTATCATATAAAGCAAGCTATCTTCTGACATATCTTATGGCTATACCTATCATAATTGCTCCTTTTATTTTTGAGAAGACAGTTTTTAAGTTTGGAGAAATTGACAAGTTAGTTTACTACATGTTTACATTTTTTGCATATTTTTTAGGAAGTGTAGTTGGTCTATATAATCTTACTTGGTGGTATGATTTATTGATGCATTTTTTGTCAGGTTTTGTTATTGGTTATGCAGGACTCTTTGCTTTACAAAAACTGCATATGTATGATGGAAACAAAAAAATTTTTAATTTTATTTTTTTCCTGTTCTTTACAATTGGTGCAGCTGGAGTTTGGGAAATTTTTGAATTCCTTGCTGATTGTATTATCAGTACTAATTTGCAGCATAATATTGAAACAGGTGTTGTTGATACTATGCAGGATTTAATTTGTGGGGCTTCAAGTGGATTGATATTTTCTATACTTGTTTGTTTAAAGAAACCAAAAAAAGCTTCAATTAAAGTTAGCAATATACTAAAAAAATAGAATTAAATTAATTCTATTTTTTTCAGGCTGTTGACAAAGTAAATTTTGTTAATAGTCTTTTTATTTTACATAGTTTGTTGTATAATTAATATGTA
>CALVRD010000074.1 GCA_944358435.1 uncultured Bacilli bacterium
AATATCAAATTTCGTGTGTTTTTAGCGTGTATTAATATATCATAAAAATTAATAGTTGACAAATCTTAGAATGTCATTTTTTCTATAGAATAGTTTATTTAATTATCTTTTAGTTCAATACTTATAAATATTTTTTTTAAAATTATAAAAAAGGTTTGATATTATATCTATAGAGATTAGTTATTTATTAACTTATTACTTAGGTTTCGGATATACTATATCATCGCACCAATAGTGTGATTGACTAGATAGAAGTATCTATTTTTTTTAATTTTATTTTCTTTCTGGTTATGTTATACTTTTGTTAAGCAAAAGTACTTGATATTGCTATGATTTGAAAGAGAGGAAAATTTTTATGTTTGAGGATTTAGGTATTGGAGTTATAACTACTGTTATTTCTTTATTTGTATGGTATTTTCTTGTAAAATCTGCAGTAAAAAATGGTGTAAAGCAGGCATATAGAGATATTACTGGAAAAGAAACTGCTGATGAGATGGAAGAAATTGAAGAGATAAAGACACAGTTAAATGAAAAAAAGGAAAAGTAAGGACTAATATATTATGAATAGGAAAAAGATAATTTTAGTATGTATTATTTTATTAGGTGTCTTAGTTCCAATTTATCTATACTTTGAGAATAACTTTTTAAAAGTAAGTAATTATATTATAGTAAGTCATAAAATTCCTAAAGAGTTTGATGGCTTTAAAATTATACAAATATCTGATTATCATAATGAATTATCATCTAAGTTGAACAGAGACTTAGTTGTTCAAATTAAAAATGAAAAACCCGATATTATTACTATAACAGGCGATTTAATTGATTCTAGAAAGACTAATATTGAGGTTGCAATAGATTTAGTTAAAAAGCTAAAGAAAATTGCCTCAATATATTATGTTACTGGAAATCATGAAGCACAAATTTCTAATTATGATGAATTAATAGATAAGTTAAGAAAACAAGATGTTATAATTTTAGATGATAAAGGTTATGTTTTAGAAAGAAAAAATAATAAAATAAATATAGTTGGGATAGATGATCCACAAATGACTCATGAATATTATGTGGATGATTCAACTATTATAGGTGGAAAATTAAAAAATATTGATTATGATGAAAAATTGTATTCTATATTATTATCACATAGGCCGGAAATGTTTGATTTTTATGTAAAGAATAATTTTGATTTAGTCTTAACAGGACATACACATGGTGGACAAATTAGCTTACCATTTATTGGAGGTGTGATTGCTCCTAATCAGGGATTATTTCCTAAATATGATAATGGATTATTTAAAGATAAAAATACTAATATGATTGTTAGTAGCGGTATTGGCAATAGTTTATTACCATTTAGAATAAATAATAGACCAGAATTAGTTATTGTTACTTTAAAGAGTAACTAAATATATAAAACTAATTTGTTTGAATGGAGGTATTTATGAGAAAAACAATATTAATAATTTTATTATCTTTTACTTTACTTTTAGGAATTACGGGATGTAGGAAATTATCATCAGAAGAGTTAAATTCCCTTCAAGAAAAAATAACTGATAAAGCAGTTAAAATTCAAGATGAATACAATAATTTAGCAAGTTGCTATGTAGAAGGAGATGTTGTTGTAGTTGAACTTGTTAATAATAGTAAGGAAAAGCAAAAAGAGTTTAAAAAATTAGTTATAGATTCTAAGTATATTGAGTTTAGACAAGGTGGACCATATGTTGATCATAGATATATGCTTATAGCATCTAGAAATGTTAACAACTATAATAATTTAAAATTAAAAAATTATTATAGTGATGATATTAGAACAATTTTCTTTGGTAATGGCATAGATGAAGTTTATGTTTATGATAATAATTCTAAAGAAAAAGTTAGATTAAAAGATTTTTTAACAAAGACTTATCAAAATTTTGATACTGGAATAAGCGAAATTACTAGTGGATTAGAACAAGTTAGTATATTAAAAGATGGTGGTACGATTATATATAAATCTAAGGGACAAGATATCACTTTAATTAAATGTAATACAATAGATGATAATAAGGACATATATATTGGTGATTATTCAATGGAATTTGAACAAACATATTGTAAAAGTTAATTTAATGTTAAATTATAATAATTTAAAAAAGATAAAATTGAAAAAAATTATAATGTATATTTGTAAAAAATTAATTTTAATGATGATGAGTTTGGAGAAACTGATTTAATTAGTGTATTTGTCGGTATCGATTATGATTTTAGGAAAATATATTATTAAGATAAACAAGTTATAAATTGTTTTATTATATTTGATTGTATTAATATATATTTTAGAAGATGTTTCAGCAAAAGTTAAATTTACTACTATTGTTGGAGGAGATTAGATAAATTAGTTCATTCTATACAGACTGATTCTCATATTTTATATATTAATGTAGCAATTTTATTTGGAGGTGTTGAAATAAAATGTTTAAAATTCAAAAAATAATTAAATATTTAGTTATAGTATTTGCTTTGCTTTTTATAGTTAATATAATTTTAGTGGTATTTATAGGATCAAATTCTCTTTCTTCAATATTAAATTTAAAATCTTCTAAAAAAAATATAAAAGATTTAGAGGAAATTTCTTTAAATTTGACAGATAAGAATCTAGATTATTTAAAATTAAAAATAGAATTAGACTCTACAAGTTTGGAAGTAAAAAACGGGGAATCTTTTAGAATTGAAACTAATGATTCTCATATTATTACTAAGAAATATGATAATCAGTTATTAATAAAAGAAAGGTCTTATAGTTTTTTTAAATTTGATAATGCTAAAAAATTAATTATTTATGTTCCTAAAGACTTTTCTTTTCAAGATTTGGAAATAGATATGGGATCAGGAGATATTAATATTGAAAGGCTTTCAACGGGGGAGTTATCTTTTGAAATTGGAGCTGGAAAAGTAAAAATTAATAATTTAAATGTTTTTAAAAACGCTGAAATTAGTAGTGAAACTGGAAATGTTAGTATTCTTTCTGGTGAAATTAATAATTTAGATTTAGATTTAGGTGTAGGTAAATTTATTTTAAAATCTGTTCTAAATGGTAGAAGTGATATTGATTCTGGAATTGGTACTTTAGAAATAGATTTGACTGATGACATAGAAAATTATTGTATAAAGACTAATAAAGGTATAGGCGAAGTTTTTATTGATGACAAAAAGATAATAGATGGTGATGAGTATTGTTTGGGAAATAAGAATATTGAAATTGAAGGCGAAACTGGAACAATAAAAATTTATTAATAACTATTATTTAGAGCTAGTTGATTTCTATGAGACATACATTGTATAATTGTAAATGATGTGAGACAAAATTTGTGAAAAAAATAAAAGCAATATGATATAGTTACAATGTAATTA
>CALVRD010000075.1 GCA_944358435.1 uncultured Bacilli bacterium
AGAGACTGAGTTCTTCAATCTCTAAAAAATCTTATTACCATAGATTGGTAACTTTACACAAAGTTTTTTACACTCTCTAATTCTATTTTTTTAGTCAATATTTTCTTGAATTTTCACTTTTTTGGTAAGTACTTTGTTATTATAGTCTAATGTTTTCAGTGAAATTTTCATAATTTTTATTTTATTTGGTTTTAAATTAATTAAATATTTGCTTGTATTATTTTTTTATAATTGTATTAATTATTGTATTAAGTATTTTTTAATTGAATTATTTAGAGTTTTAACCTATAAAATTTGTGTTGATTATTGTATTTTCATTTGTTAATGAATTATAAAAGATATTTTATATGAATAATTTTTAATAAAATAAATTTATTAGCATAGAAAAAGAACGTTAAATTATATTTACTATAACTAATGTTCTTTTTTTTGTTAATATTTTTAATTATTTCTTTCCAAAGGCGGTAAATGATAACATTAATCCTCCGCATATATTTGCAGAATGTTCATCATAGCCATATTCTCCAAATGTAAATACTGTTATAAATGGGATGCCTTTTGCTTCTCTTACTAGTTGTTGGTGAACTTCATTAAGTCTTTCACCAATTGCTAATTTACGTCCACCACAGTGAATTAGGACATAAGCAGCTGCATCAGTATATAGATCTTTTCTTGTTTTTCTTAGTGTGTTTCCGGCTGCATCTATCAATTCGTCTACTGTTGCTTCTAATTGAATAATGGCCGTTCCAGGTACAACTTTATTTCCAAGGGTTATTGTATCATCTGTTGTTGTCTTTGTCCCCATATCATTTCCAAACATGGGATGACGAATTACAGTTAAATTGCCAAGTGGGTCCTTTACTCCTAACGGTTTTGTAGTCGATACTTCTAATAGTTTTTTTCCTTTCAAGTTAGATGGAGATATGTTAACCCAATTTGAGTATTTTCTTAAAGCAGAAATTCCATCAATGCTTACTAGAGTTCTTGAATCTTTTACTTCTGTTATAAGACCAATGTTATTTGTTTCATGATAGTCACCTGTAAATGTAGTAATAATTTCATTGTCTGTATAGAAAAATGCTACAGCTACACCATCAGTCATTATCTTGTCATTGCATATTACTTTCCAATTTCCCGAAACATTATCATCAGCAGCACTTCCTCCAAACATAGGGACTCGACCAATAACGTCCTGAATTCCCATTAAATACTCTTCTTCCTCTTTTGGACTGGCAACCATATAGAAATAAGCTGGCGCTCTAGTGGTTTTGGCATTTTCTACGGCCTCTATTGCTACCTTACGACCTATTGTCCTGGGATCTTTTCCGGCTTCATGACAGGCAATACCAATAGTCATATTTTTATCATCAAATGTCATCATTCCTGCAAAACCATTTTCTGATGTTATAATTCCATCTTCTACAATTATTCCGCCACTACTTGTGCAACCAATTATTGGTATATTAGTAACTTCTCTTATTCCTCTTACTACGTCTTTTATATTATTTTTTTCGGATGTATATAAGAAGCCAATTTTAGCATCTGAAAACCCGCTTAGTGCCTTTTTAGCAATTTCTAAGCCGGCGGCAAAATTTTCTTGATTAATACTATAACCAACTTTTGACTTTAACATACTAATTCCTTCTCTTTCTTTTATTTATATGCTTCTTGATATATTTTAATTATATCATCTACAGTTACATCTCTTGGATTTCCTGGTGTACAAGCATCATTAATAGCTTGCTTAGCAAGTGTTGGTAGCATTTCCTCTGGAATGCCTATTTCTTGTAATGTTTGAGGAATATTTAATTTTTTTGATAGTTCTTTTACTGCAGTAACTACTTTGTCAACAATCTCTTCGTCTGTTAATCCTTCCATGTTTAGGCCAAATGCATTTCCCATATTTTTGTATAATTCTGGACATACTACACCATTAAATTTTAAGACATGTGGTAGTAATAATGCATTGGCGACTCCATGTGGAGTATCAAAATATGCTCCTAATGAGTGGGCCATAGAATGTACTATTCCAAGACCGACATTTGAAAATCCCATTCCTGCTATATATTGTGCGTAGGCAACATTATCGATTGCAGCTTTATCTTTATTATTAGCGGCTTTTTCTAAGTTTTTGTATAGTAATGCCATTGAATTAAGATGGAACATATCTGGTATTAACCAAGCTGCCTTTGTTATATATCCTTCCATGGCGTGAGTAAGTGCATCCATTCCTGTTGAAGCTGCAATTGCTTGAGGCATTCCTTCCATTAATTCTGGATCAATAATTGCTACAACTGGAATGTCATGAGCATCAACACATACCATTTTCTTTACTCTTGCTTCATCTGTTATAACATAATTTATTGTTACTTCTGCGGCTGTTCCAGCTGTTGTTGGTAATGCAATAATTGGATAGCTTTTATTTTTAGTATTAGCTACTCCATCCAAACTTACAACATCGGAAAATTCTGGATTAGCAAGTATAATTCCAATTGCTTTTGCGGTATCAATTGAACTTCCTCCACCTACTGCAACAATTACGTCAACAGTTTCTCTTTTTGCTAATTCTACACCTTCTTTTACAATTGATACAGTTGGATTTGGTTTTACTTTATCAAATAAGATGTATTCTATAGAGTCTTTATCAAGATGGTCAGTTACCATTTTTAAAACTCCTGATTTTACAATACCATTGTCTGTTACGACTAATGCTTTCTTTAAATTTCTACTTTTTATTTCTGTGGCAACATTTTCTCTTGCTCCACGTCCAAAGTATGATGTTTCATTTAAAATTATTCTATTTATCATGATACTAGCCTCCCTATCATCGTAATTATAGCATAATTAATTTAAAAAAAAAAGAGCATTTTCATGCCTTGTGTAGTGGTTATTTACACTCTATATTGATATTTTTATTATATTAATTTATCTTGTGATTTAGAATTTAACGTTAAGTCTGCTCTTCTACCATCTAGGTATGCATAATATCCAGCAGCGGCTATCATAGTAGCATTATCTGTACAATATTTCATTGGTGGGATTGACAATTCTACATGTAATTCTTCTGTCAATTCTTTCATTGCTTGACGTAAACCATTATTAGCTGCTACTCCACCGGCAACTATCACATTTTTAATATTCTTATCAACAATTGCTTTTTTTACTTTTGCTATTATTGATTCAATTGCAACAGATTGAAATGATGCTGCTAAATCTTCCTTATTAAGTTCTTTTCCACGTTGTTCTTCATTATGAGCTAAATTGATTACAGCACTTTTTAGGCCACTAAATGAAAAGTTATAGCTTTCATCTTTTAATGGTATTGGTAGTTTATACGTTTTATTTCCAATAACCGCCATTTTATCTAACTTAGGTCCACCAGGATATTCTAGATTTATTACTCTTGCTACTTTGTCATAACATTCACCAATTGCATCATCTAGTGTTCCACCTAACTTATTAAATTGATAATGCTTTGTCATTTCTATAATCTCAGTATGACCACCACTTACTACTAATGCTAATAGTGGAAAATTTAATTCTTTTACAAGGCTATTAGCATATATATGTCCAGCAATGTGATGAACTGGTATCAATGGTTTATTATAGATAAATGATAATGTTTTAGCTGCTTCTAGGCCTATTAATAAAGATCCTATTAAACCTGGACCATATGTTATAGCAATGGCATCAATGTCATTCATAGACATATTGGCTTGATTTAGACATTCTTCTAAAACTATTGTTATATTCTTTACGTGATGCCTACTAGCAATTTCCGGGACAACTCCACCATAATCTTTATGAATGTCAATCTGAGAAGATATTACAGTTGCTACTTCTTCAGTACCATTCTTTACGATTGAAACACTTGTTTCATCACAACTACTTTCTATACCCAATATATACATATCTTTCATTTACTTCACTCTTTCCATTAAAATACCATTTTTTCCATTATAATAGTTTTGACGCATGGCTTTTTCAACAAATCCTAGTTCTTTATATAATTTTAAAGCAGGTATGTTATCTTCTCTTACTTCTAATGTTATATTTTTATCCACAAGCTCAATCATTTTTTTAAGTAATTTTTTGCCATTTCCACAATTTCTGTGGGAAATTTCTATTTCAAACTGATTTATTTCTGCTCGTTCATAGATATCGCTATAATATATGTAGCCAATTATTTCTCTGTTTTCCTTTAATATAAGATATTTTCCAAAGGAATTATATTTAAGCTCATTTTCTATTGTGTCTTTTTTTATGACAGAGTTTTCTTCTAATAACCCAATATTATCAAGTGTTATTTCGACTATCATAATAGTTTATTTTCTTCTGCCTCAGTTAATTTCAAGTATTTTGGATTAACTAAGTGTGGATTCATTGATTTTTTATTTTTATAATAAGATACAATTTTAAGAATATTAGGTTCATATGCTTCGATGTTGTTTTCTATTTCAAACTCATCATTTGTAATAACAGTGTATTCGTTTGTTGATAATTTTGCTAACAAATCAGTCAATTTAATATGGCATGGTTCAACTATTACTTGATTATCTACACTATATGCAGCACCAAATACATAGCCTCTTCTTGCATCTATTATTGGTACACGAATAGTCTGACTAGTGTTCGAAATATTCATTGCTTCAAGAGCTGAAATACTTGTTATTGGTATATTCAGACTCCAGGCATAAACTTTTGCAATTGTTATTCCAATCCTAATTCCAGTAAAAGAACCTGGCCCATCAACAACAATTATTTTTTCTATATCTTTGGGAGCTAAATTACTTTGGGTAAATAATTTGGAAATTTCTGGTAATGCTTCTTCTGATAAACTATGTCCAAATTCCTTTTTTACCTCACATAGCAGTCTTTCATTTTCTACAATACCGGCATATAGATAACTAGATGATGTATCTATATATAGTATTCTCATAGTACAGCCTCACATAATTCTTCATATTTTTTTCCATATGGAGTAATTGTAATAGTTCTTTTATTTTCATCATCACCAGATGTTTTAAACTTAATTTCTAACCTTTTTTCAGGAAGATAATCAGGAATCATATCTGCCCATTCAATTATGGTAATACCTTTTTTTGTATAATATTCCTCAATCCCTAAATCTTCAACTTTTCCATCTAAGCGATATACATCCATATGATAAAGTGGCATTTCACCAGTTGTATATTCTTTAATAATGTTGAATGTTGGCGATGTTATCTCACTATCAATTTCTAAAGCTTTAGCAAATCCCTTAGTAAATATTGTTTTTCCAGTGCCTAAATCACCAATTAAACAGATTACCATATTAGAAAATTTTTCAGACTCAATATTTTGAGCTAATTCAATTGTTTCTTCTTCTGAATAAGTTATTACTTTATATTCCATTTCTATCACCTACAATTTATTATACCAAAAATTATAAGTTATACAACTCTCATCAATTAAAAATTGACTCAATTTTACTATATTTCTTTTATATTTTTGCAAAAAAAAAAATCTTGGCAACGTCCTATTTTAGCTCTCACTATCTTCGGCGCTTAGTG
>CALVRD010000076.1 GCA_944358435.1 uncultured Bacilli bacterium
GGAAAAGCTGTATCTGGCGCTGCAAGTTATGGAAAAGAAGGAGGATCTACGTCAGCGTTTGGAGTAATTGCTAAAGGGGGAAAAGGTGGAAATGCTAGTGAAGTAGGAGGTAATGGTGGCTCTGGTGGCGGTGGAGCAAATGGAAATGGTGGCTCAGATGGTTCATCTCCATCTGGAACAGGACAGAATTTTACAACGAGAGAATTTGGTGAAATAAATGGAGAACTTTACGCTGGCGGCGGCGGCGGAGGTATTTCTGGAAAAGGCGGAGCCGGAGGCGGCGGAGCTGGTGGCAGTAATTCAGGTGGAAGTGATGGCGTTGTCAATACTGGTGGCGGCGGAGGAGGATCCGGTGGAAATACTGGTACTACTACAAGCGGAGCTGGCGGTTCTGGCATAGTCATAATTAGAAATGCAAGAACTAAAATTAATATAGATGAAAGTACTCTTCCTAAATTTACGTATACTGGCGTATATCAATTGGTTTATGATAATAATTTAGAAGGAGCAACTAAAGATAATTGGAAAATAAGATTTTTAACTTCAGGAACTTTAACGTTTACTGAATTAAATTCGGCTATAGATGGAATAGATGTCTTCTTAGTTGGAGGTGGAGGCTCTGGTGGGGCAAGAGTTTCTAGCTCCAGTGATTTTGGAGGTGGCGGAGGCTCTGGCTATACTAATACTTTACGAAATATTAGCGTAATACAAGGTCAATCCTATGAAATTGTAGTAGGTGCTGGCGGAGAGAGCGTATCTGGTAATGGACTTAATGGAAGAGATGGTGAGGATACATCGGCATTTGGTACAATTGCTAAAGGGGGAAAAGGTGGAAATGCTAGTAAAGTAGGAGGTAATGGTGGCTCTGGTGGCGGTGGAGCAAATGGAAATGGTGGCTTTAATGGTTCATCGGCATCTGGAGCCGGTCAAGGAAAAACAACTCGAGAATTTGAAGACGCAAATGGAGAACTTTACGCTGGCGGCGGAGGCGGAGGTATTTCTGGAAAAGGCGGTGCTGGAGGAGGAGGCTCTGGTGGTAGTAATACAGGTGGTAGTGATGGCGTTGCCAACACCGGCGGCGGCGGCGGAGGAGGCGGCGGCGACAAAAATGGTACTACAGTAGGCGGAGCTGGTGGATCTGGCATTGTTATAATTCGTAATAAACGTTAAAATATTTAAATTAAACTTATATTATAGGGGCAATGTGTTGGACATTGCTCTTTTTTTATTTTTTTGTGGGAAATTTTATTATATATTATGTTGTTATTATGGTGTAAATATTATGTAAATCTTATAAATAATACTTTTATAGTCGTAATTAAAAAATTATAATTATATTAGATGGTAGTATGGAGGTTTTTATGGATACGGAGTATTTGGACGAAAGTGGTTGGCTAGGAGAATATAATCGCCAGGCTAATGAAGCATATAAAAATGGAACATTAAGTGATTTTCTTAATGATATGAGCTTAGAAAGTGAAAATGGTTCATCACCATATGCCAGTGAATGGCTTAATCTTAATTCTGATCATTATTATGATTTGTTGGCTGATCAGTATAATGAAACGAGTGAAGTTAGTGAGAATTTTAATGATGGAGTTATATGGAGTTCTCAAAAGAATTATATAAGTGATGTTGGTAATTATGGTTTATTTTTAAAAGATAGTTATGTTGATGATGTGACGATTCAATTTAATAATATCTCTTCTGATGTTAACAGTAAAGTAACAGCTATAAAAAATAGGCTAGCAGCTTTAAAAGACTATGCTGCCACTGATCCTGCTGTTGAATGTAATCTTTCAGCTGATAATATTGATCTTTTAAAAAGTGATATTGATAATGCTATTGTAAATGCAAAGCAAACATTAATTAAGGTTACTAGTGCTATTACTAATTATGGAACTGGAAATTGGTCATCGGTAAATAGAAAAGATTTAGAAAGTTTTCTTGGTATATATAATGTAAATCCGGGAACAGGTATGGGAACTGGAACGGGAACAGGTTCGACTGGAGGAGAATTGGGAATAAATTCTGGAAATGGTAATAATCATGGCAATTCAGAAAGCGATTCTAACAATGATAGTTCTAGTACTGATGATGAAAATGTTTCCCAGGATGATTCAAATTTAACTGATTCCGAAATAGATAATTCTGATGATAAATTTGTTATTCCTGGTGGTGGAAATTTGTCTCATAAAACAAATAATAATTTTGATGGTGGTAATATTGACGATTCTTTATTAAATGATGAAAATATTTATGATAAAACCAATAATTCTATAGATAATTCTAATGATTTAGATAAATTGTCAAGTTCTTTTTCAATCCCATCTCCAAATGGTGATATTGATGGAGTTAAAAAATCTAGTTCAGCTGTTCCTTTAGCTGTTACAATGGCTGCAGCTGCTATGCTTGGTAGTAAGGTTTATTATGATAAATCACATTATGATGATAAAGATGAAAAAGATGACAATGATGATGTAATAGATACAGTAGATGAGCTTCAGGAGGAAACTGCATCTGATGTTGTCCAAAAAGCTAATTCAGTTACAGATTATGTTGATTTTAAGAGTAAATTACTTGAAGATATGGAGGAAGAAAATGAACAATAGTTATGATAGTGAATATAATGTTGAAAAACTAGAAAAATGTTTAAGTGCTTATAGTAATGTTTTTAAAATTTCGGATGGAAGTGGTAAAGTCTTAGATATTTATACAATTTCTGATCCAATTGATGAAAAAATTGTTAGTCTTAATAATGCTATTTTAGATTTGTATATTGCTATAGAAAATGATTGGCGTAGAATTTCTGGAGTAAAGCGGGCAATTATTGAAAAAAGAAAGCTTGAACAAGAAATGCAATAAACTGAAATTACTAAGAAATAAAATAATTATGTAAATTCTATCTATAGTAATTGGAACTATAACGGTTCCTTTTTTTATTATTAAAATTGTAAATAAAATTACATAAAAATATTAGTATCAAATGGTTAAATGTTATTTAATTAGTAAAAAGTGTTTTTATTGTGAAGAAAAAACTTAAATTATAGACAATTTAAATTTTAATTTGAATTGCTAATCTTTTGTTCTTTTGATATACTTAGTATGTTATAATGTTTTTGGAGTGATATTATGAATAAGAAGGCACTTATTTATGTCTTATTGTTAGTCGGGGGAATATTTTTTAATACGATAAATGTTTCTGGTAAAGAAATATATACTTATGAAAGTATTGAAAAAAGTACAAATTCGTTAGTACAAATCATGGATTGTTCTGGTGAAGCTTCATTATTAGGAAATGTAAATGATCCTAATTCTGTAGCATGGTTATTACAAAAATTTTTAAATTACGCTAGAGTAATAGCACCATTTTTAGTATTGGTTTTAAGTAGTTTAGATTATGTTAAAGCAATACTTAGCTCAAATGATGAGAGTATATCTGGTGCTCATAAAAAATTGATTACAAGACTGCTTCTAGCAGCATCTCTATTCGTATTGCCTACACTTGTTAGTGTCCTTTTAAATGTTTTAGGATTCACATCAAGTGATACCTGTGTTATGTAAAGTGAGGTGAAAATATATGACTGATATTATGGCAAAAAATACTATATCAGATATAGTTCGTACTATTTTTGCTACATTAGATAGAGTGGTATATACTTTAATGACAATACTTTATGAAATATTTTTTAGTGTGGCTACTACAGATTTATTGGGTGGCGAAATGATAAGAAATATTTATTATCGTGTGCAACTTATTTTAGGCGTTTTTATGGTATTTAAATTAGCTGTTTCAATATTACAAGGAATAGTTAATCCAGATATGGCTTTTGATAAAAAGTCAGGTCGAGGTATGGGATCAATAATTACTAGAATTGTTGTTTCTTTAATTACGTTAGCTTTAATAGCTCCTATTAATATACCAAATCCTTCAAATGAATGGGAGCAAAAAGTTGGCTCTAATGGTATTTTGTTTGGAACATTGTTTTCATTACAAGAAAGAATTTTAACAAATAATACAATTGGTCGTATAATTCTTGGAACTACTGATAATGCTACGGCTGGACAGCATGATCTAGCGAAAGTTGGTCGTACTTTTTCATCGACAATTTTAAAATCATTTGTTCGAATAAATGTTTTACCTAAGCTTCAGCAAGACCCTGGACCGGGAATTGCACCGGAGACGATAAATGCTAATCGAGTCTGTAAAAATATTAATGATGAAATACTTAAAGTTTATACAAGCGTTGATGCTAGTCCTAATGAAATTTTATCATTAATTAATTTAGGATGTGGAAGAGCTGAGAATGGAACTAATCTTTCGACATTATGGAATGAAACTATTCAAGGATTGCTAGGACATGAATATTATGCTTTTTCATATATTCCTTTAATTGGAACGATAGTTGGCATTGTAATTGATTTTGTTTTAATTGCTTATTCTGTGGATGTTGCAATCAGGGTGTTTAAACTGGCTATTTTAAGAATTATTGCTCCAATTCCAATTATTCAAAATATGAATATAAGTTCTAAAGATGCTAAGGGAGAAGGAGCGTTTGGATTATGGACAAAAGCTTTAATTTCTACTTACTTAGATATATTTATTAGACTGGCAGTAATATATTTTGTTTTATTTATTATACAAAATATATTGATATATGGAATTAATTTCTCATTTGGTTCAAGTTCTTTTATAATTAATGTTTTTGCTACTGTTTTCATTATTATTGGGCTTATGTTATTTGCAAATCAAGCACCTAATTATATTAAAGGTGTACTAGGAGTTAAGGCAGGAGGAGGAAGCGTTGGTATGACTGCTTTTGCTAACATGACTGGTAATTTACGTGGAGGAAATGATTTACGTAAGTCTTGGGGTGCAACAAAAGAAGCTGTTGCTAAAGATAACTTTGGTGATAAATCAGGTGGTAAGAGTGGCTTCTTTGGTGTTATTCAAAATGCTAGTAAGGCTGCTTCAGATAAAATTAGTGATAAAAATGATAAGGCTATGCAACATGAGTACTATAAAAGAGCTCTTGATTTTGATGATTATGCTTATAAAGATAGTTCTGGAAATATGCATTATGGTAAGGATTATAGTGCTAGAAAAGGTTCATGGTGGCAAACTTCTGATGCCAGAGATGCTGCTACTGAAAAAGCTGTAGTTGGAAAGAATATTAGCAGATATGAGGCAAATAAAAATACATATGATCCAGTTGCTGGAAGAGGTATAACAACTAGAAATGGAACTGAACAGATTCCTCATCCAACTCCAACATCTCAACAATATTCATCACCTCAACTAAATCCATTACCACAACAGAATACAGCACCACAGCAAAATCCAGCACCACAACA
>CALVRD010000077.1 GCA_944358435.1 uncultured Bacilli bacterium
ATATCATTGCCATATGATTCAGCAATTTCTTTTGTTTTTCCACCGTCATTACTTCCATCATTGACAACTATTACTTCAATATTTTTATATGTTTGAGACAAAGCACTGTCTATGGCATATTTTAAATAATTAGAACCATTATATACGGGTATTATTAAACTTACTTTTTTTTGCATATCATTTTACCTTCTTAAGATTTTTTTTAGTTTTTTTCTAAATTTTATTGGCAATTTTCTCCACAATTTTCTTATAAATGGCGATGTATCTTTATCACAAATATTATCTATATTTTCTTTTTTTTCTATATTTTCTGCTTTCAAATTTATTATGACACTAAAAAGCGTTAAAATCTCTTTGTCATATTCTTTGTAATAATCATCATTTAGAACGTATCTAATAATATTTTTTAATCCAGTAACTTGATTATCAATATTATTTTTACAGCTTTTAGAATTAACATTTACTATCGTTAGCATATTTGGTATATGTAATAATTCACAATATTTATTACATTCTAAATAAAAACAAGCATCTTCACTAAGTTTATAATCTTCATTATATTTAATATTATTTTTTGCTAAAAAGCTTCTTTCAATCATAATAGTTGGGGTAGTAATACGACAATTTGTAATCAACTCATTGTTTCCTTTAGATGTATTAGTAAAAGCATTAATATTTTTAATGATATCTTCTTTTTTTTCAATATAGTCTGTATATGAAAACTCACTTTTGTTTAGTTGCATTTCAAATAATTGTTTTTGAATTTTATCTTTTTTTAAAATATCATCTGAGTCTAATAATGAAATGTATTTGCCAGTACATTTTTTTAAACCTAAATTTCTTGCACCAGCTGGTCCGGTATTTTTATTATTTAAGTAATAATGAATTTGTTCTTTACCTTTTATATATTTTTTTAATTTTTCATTACTTTTTGTTGAACAGTCATCAATCAAGATAATTTCAATTTTCTTATAAGTTTGATTTAATACTGATTCAATTGCATTAATTGTCTCATCTTCATTATTGTAGAAAGGAATAATTACTGATACTAATTCTTCTTTCATTTTAAAATTTTCTCTTATTTTTGTTGCTTTTTCTAAAGTATACTTCATTGCTTCTTCATAAGGTGTTGTTTTTAGAAAATTAGACATTTCTAAGTAAAATTTATACGTGGTTTTTTCTAAGCTTTTCTTTATATTAAGTGGTGTTTCATCTGCTAATTTCTTCCATAATTCATTTCCCTCTTTTATGGCATAAGGACTTATTTGAGAATCTTGTGTAGAATGAATTCTCGTCATTGCTAATACTTCAGGTTGATGAATAAATTTATATTTTTCATACATCTTAAACCATAAGTCATAGTCTTGCGTACATTTTAAATTTACGTTAAACATTCCACATTTTTTAAATGCTTCTTTTGGAATTAACAATGTTATTCCGTTTATATTTCCTCTTAATAATCCGTAGTATGGCTTCTTTTGCAACAAATCATGTTCCTTAATACAATCACATTTTTTATTACCTTCTGAGTCAATAATACTATAATCTGAATATAAAATTATATCTTTATCTTTATAATTTTCTAAAAAAGATATCTGTCTTTCTAATTTATTTGGATAATATAAATCATCATGGCTTAACCAAGAAAAATAATCTCCAGTCATCTTTTCTATACCTAAATTAAGAGCAGTTGCAACGCCACCATTTTCTTTTTCATAATACTTTATTTTCTTTCCAAACGATTTAGCTATTTCAGCAGTTTTGTCATTGCTGCCATCATTAACAACTATTATTTCTTTATTTTTATAAGTTTGAGCCAAGGCACTTTCTATAGCTTCTTTTAAATAATTTTGCCCATTATAAACAGGAATTATTATTGTCACTTTTTTATTCATAATTATCATCTTACTTTCTTCTATTTACTCTATTTTTTATTTTTTTTATTAAAAGAGTTCTATTATAAATTAAGAAAAACATAGCTCTTTGAAAAGCATTACTTTTCTTAATAACAATCTTTTTTTCTCTTGATATTTTTTCTAATTTTGTTAAATAATCTTCTAGTATTTTCTGAGCATTTAAGTCATCATATATAATTTTTTTGTTCTTATTTATTTTACTTTTATCTATATCAAATGTTAACGTTTGCCTTATTTTTTTATTATTTGTTATTACTCTTAAAGTTAATTCATTTAAATATTTTTTTAAATTTTCCTCATTTTCTTCGTCTATTTGTTCTTGCTTAAATTCTTTATTTTTAATTTGTTTTGTTTTCATTACAGATTCATATAATTTTTCAAGACTTTTATTGTAAACTTCTATTGTGTAATCTTTTTTTACTATTTTTCTACCAAGATTACCTCTTTTTTTTCTTTCTTTTTCATTATTAATTAAATGGTCTATTGCTTTCATTAGATCTTCTGAATCACGATCATTTACTAAATAACCACACTCTGGTGCATTGGTCACTGATGGCATAGCTGAATTATTAAAAACCACAACAGGTTTTCCACATGCCATTGCTTCTATAGCCATCATTCCAAAACTTTCTCCTATTGAAGGCATTAAAAATATATCGCACGCATTCATTGTACATATCATTTTCTTATCATCGATTTGGCCTAAGTCTATAATTCTATATCTATCTTTTAAATCATTAACCAGTCCTTTTTGGTCACATGTAATAAGCGTTATTTTGCGATTTAATTCTAGTTTTTTTAATGCTTCAACAATATATTTTGTTCCCTTAAATTCGTTTTGCGCTCTAAAGAAAAGTACTATTTCATCATCTTTTATTTTTAACTTCTTTCTTGCATCTTTATAAGTTATTGAAGAAAATTTTTTATCATCAATAGCAAGTGGAATTTTATGAATTCTCGTTTGCGTTTTTAAAATTGGTGATTGTTTAACTAAATTAATCATCCAATCACTTGATACTACAATGTCGATGTTTATATTGTTAAATACATTCTTTTTTAAATTCCATAACTGTGAGCAGTTATCTTCATTTAATGGAAACATACTTTTTATATTTGGACAATTTGTGCAACCATTTTTCCATTTTTCGCAATTAAGAAAGTGAACACATCTGCCTGTTAAAAACCAAGGATCATGAAGTGATAAAATGACTTTTTTTTCGTTTGCTATTTTTATGAGGCTATATATTGACAATTTTGTATTGTGAAACATATGAAAATGAATAATGTCTGCTTGTTTATATTCTGGTAAATTTAATAATGATGGGGTTGTTATTGAATAAATATTGTGTATTGATTGTTCTTTTTCAATGCCTTCTAATATTGAATGAATTAATTGCTTATTTTGGTTATTTAAAATTTCTACAACTTTACTATTATTAGAACGTTTTATAATTACTGCTTGTTTTATATCAAACTTTTTATTATCTAATTCTTTTATCATATCATAACCATTGAAACGTCTACCATTTAAATCAATATTATTTACTTCTAAAACTTTTATTTTTTTCATTTGAACCTCCGCTAAAATAAAGGCTAAACCTATAAAGGATTAGCTTTTATTTAATATTTACGCCATACAGTTCTATTTACATAACCAGTATAACTCATTATGATTTTTACAACTTTAGCGCCTACATAATCAACATCATAATCTTCAACTATGTGTGGTCTTGCTTCCTGTGAAGTAACTACTTTAATAGAGTCAATAATATCTTTTGCTTCTACTCCACTCATGATTAAAGTTCCTTCATCCATACCTTCTGGACGCTCATGGGCCTGTCTAACTGTGATAGCAGGAAAGCCCATAATAGATGATTCTTCTGTGATGGTACCACTATCAGAAATTACACAGAAAGCATTCTTTTGTAGACAGTTGTAATCATTAAAACCTAAAGGTTTCATATAATTTACTAATTCATTGAATTTATA
>CALVRD010000078.1 GCA_944358435.1 uncultured Bacilli bacterium
ATCCAAATCAATATCTTCATCAGAATATCTAGTTTGGACTCTTTCACGAGCATCTTCATAAGATCTTCCTTTTTGCTCTACAACTCTGCTTAAAGTTTCAACTACTTCAACATTATAGGTTTTTAAAACACCTTCCTTATTGTACTTGTTAAAAAAATCCAACATTTCATTTTGTTGGCCTTTATCTAAATCATTATAATCATTTAAAATAGTTTCTTCTAATTTTTTTCTTACTTCTCCCATATAATTTTCGTTATCTTCAACATTATACTTTTTTAATAATTCTTTCCACTCATCATCAGTACAATATTCTAAATAACTATCAATTATATCTTCTAATTTAATATTCATATACAAATCACTCCTTTCCTTGTTTTTTTAATTCATCATATAATTTTTTTAATTCTTTTGATTTACCATTTATTTGTTTTACTACATCATCTATTGACCAAGCATCATTTGGCAAATATTTTCTCTCATAAAAATAATTTTTACATATTCTTGAAATATCACAAACAATATAATATAGTTTTACTTCATCTTCATCTCTCATGATAGCACCCCTTTCTTTTAATCATTTAAATTCATTAGTTTTTTATTTCTTTTCATTAATTTTGTTTTTTGAATTAAAGATATAGTATCTTTTGAAATTTTAATAAGATATTCAGTATCTTCAATAGTATAATTTAACAATTCTTGATTTATTTTTTCTACCTTTAATTTTTCTTTGCAATAATTCAAAAAATTTTCTAAATTATAAACATAACCTAAAATATTTATTTCTGCATCTTCTAATTCTTCTAAATTCATATTTGTATAATGTTTTTTTATATGTGGATTTAATGGAGTTATTTCTAAACCTAAACCTACTTTATACATTAAGTCATTATAATTAATACCAATAGGTCGGCTAATTTTTCTTAATGTTTTAGGTTTTGGTGTTTTTCTATCTCCTGATTCAATTCTACATATTTCTGTATGGCTTATATTAGCAATGTTTGCAAGTTTTCTTTGTGAAATACCTTTTGACTCTCTTGCTTCAGCTATTATTTGACCAATGTACTTTTCTTTCATAACTAATCACTCTTTCTTTTCTATTTATTTCTTTCATCATAATTAAATAACTTGCTAAACTCTTGTGATGCTTTTTCCATTTCATAATTTATATTTTTAATAGCTTTTTCCATTTTATGCTTACTAGGAAATTTTGAAATACTACTACCACCTTTAAAATAATTATCTAAAATAAATTTTTTTCTTTCTTTATCACTAAACTTATTTTTTTTATTATTTTGATATGCAATTTCTTGTATTAAATCTTCAATAGTAATTTTGTCTTTATCATTTCTATTTTTTACTAACTTACTAATATGTTCATACTTAAACAAAGAATGATTAACTATTGAATTATAAATATAGTTATCAATATATTCTTCTTTTTTATATACAATGCTATTATTATTAATTAGTTCAACAATATTATTATTTTCATTTAAAGTATCAAAATAATTATTTAACTTATCTAAATCTTTTTTTATATCTTTTTGACTTTCATATATAATAGATGTAGCATCACTAAACAAATATTTTTTAATTTGTTTTGTTAAACTTTTTATTTCTTTACCAAGTTCATTATCTTTAATTGAATTGTATTTAATTTTTTTAGATGTTTGATTATTTTGTTCTCTATATTTTTTTAATAACTCTCCAAGTTTTAAAATATCTTCTTCAACATATATTTCATTAATATTTTTTAAAGTAAAATTTCTTTCCTTTGGATCAAAATATGATTTTAAATAATCAATATCTTCATTTGTCTTTTTTAAAAGTGGTGTATAATATTTTTCCCTTTCAATAGCAAGTTCTACTAATCTTTTTAAATATCTTTGTTCATCAAGAGTAATTTTACCTTTTCTTCTATAATTAACTTTTTTATCACAATACAAGTAATTAGGTTTCTTTTCTATAAAAGCAAAGTGGATATGAGGTTGATGTTTCCTATTAGTATGAATAGAAAATACATAACTCATATTTTTTATATCTTTAAAACCACAATACTTTAAAAATTGTGGCATTACTTCTTTTGCAATTTTTTGCTCTAATGTTTTTATATCAATATTTTGGTCTAAATACTCTCTTTTAAAACTTAATATTCCTTTCCATAAATTAGAATTTTCAATATACTTTTTATAATCTTGTTTGATTTTAACTATATCTTTTTTAGTAGCATAACTACCATCTTCTAACACAAGATTATAATTTTCATTTCTTGTATGTCCCATGTAATATTCAAACATACCAACTGTTTTTTTCTTTTCATTAGAAAAATAATCTATCATATCATCAACATCTTTTAATCTATCATCTTTATAATTTAATGATTGAATCTTATTATCTCTTGATGATAATGCTAAACAATATTTACTCTTAAAAACAACATTAGGACTTTTCTTATTCATTAAAACTATCCTTATTATTTAATATTTCATTTAAACATTTATCATCTTTAATATCTGCATTTGATAAATAACCTACATTAGCAAAATGTTGTTGCGATACTTTAAAATGTTTATATTGTCTTTTAGAAACTTTTTCAATATTTTCATTAATAAGTTTTAATTTATTATCTATTTCTTTTAAATAATTTATTTCTCGTGGCTCATTAATATATTTCTCTAAAATATTTGCAATAACTTTATTTGCAGATGTATTATTATCATTTGCTACAAGATATATTCTATCGTATATATAATCTTCTAATCTAATTGTTAATTTTTTCATTATCTTCTTTCCTTATCACTCTATAATTTAAAGTTCCATCATTTTTCTTTTCAACTACAAAAGCAACAAAATTCGGATCACTAAATGTTTTACTTAAATAGACATATTCATTTTTTTGAATTGCTTTATATGAATATTTATTTTTATTTGTAAAATAATCTTCTCCAAACTTTTTATATTTCTTTACCCAAGAACATAATCTTTTTTGTGGAGTTCTATCATCTAATATATTCATATCAAAACCACCTGCAACAAATATTTCTCTTGCAGTTTTTTCAGTATGAGATAATTTTTCTTTAACAGCC
>CALVRD010000079.1 GCA_944358435.1 uncultured Bacilli bacterium
AGAAGTTGATTTTATGCGAGGTTTAGAGTACAACTAATTCGTTGAAGTATATGGTCTTCTCGGATAAGAACGGAGAAATACATGGGCTATTTATCAATTCGACAAACATCTGAAAAGTGGAACGTTTCTGCACGATGGATCAACGATCTTTGTTCTGGAGGAAGGATTCCAGGCACAATGAAGATTGGGTCATATTGGGCGATTCCAGAAGATGCTGAAAAGCCTCGAGATGCACGTCTTAAAACAGGTAAGTATATTAAAGATACTACTGTTCGAAAGGAAATTTGAAAATGACATTAAATAAGCATGGTTCATTTTATATCAGAAATGGCTGGCCGACTAAAATAATGGATGCTATTACGAGTAATCCGCATATTTTTTCGCCAAATAATGAGTTGCTGGCCGTAGATTCAATCGGCGTAGGTCGCGTTATGATTAAGGCGATGCGTTATTGGGCATGTGTAATGGGTATAGCAGTGGAAGGAAAAGATCAAATAGGAATTGTGCATACATTGACAGAGATAGCCAATTATGTTCACGAATATGATCCTTACTGCACTGATATTGGGACGTTGTGGTTGTTTCATAGAAACCTTTCACGAGACGTCGATAATGCAACTGCATGGAATTGGGCCTTCAATATTTATGATGCTCCTTCGTTCACCAAAGAAGATTTTTCAACCTCGCTTTATGCTTTCATCCAGCGCGAAGGTGGAGCATATGCAAAAAAGATGATTGAAAAAGAATTTGACTGTTTTAAGAACACATATGTTAGTGATCAGGCTTTTTCGATAAGCAAGATTATTGATGAAGACACTGTTCCCTTTTTTGCTCCACTGAAATTGATTGAATATAAAGGAAGCGGACGTTTTGAAAAAAGAAGGACTCATTCAAAAGACGTTCCACTGGATATTTTCTTTGTGTGCATCTTACTTGATAACCAAGAACACTTAAATGGAAATCGCCAGATAGGAATTGATCTGTTGCTAGAGGGAGATAATCAAGCTGGAAAATATATGAATTTAAGTTACTCGACACTCCTTGAGCTACTGCAGCGGCTTGAAAACAAGAACTATATCCATCTGGTGAATAATTTCGGCAACCGATATATAGAAGTACATGATCACTCAGCCACCGAAATATTACAAGCCCATTACCATACGATTGGAAGGTAAAATATAGATGTCTTATTGTGATTTGATCCGACAGGAAGGTGAATATACTTATTCTGTCAATATTCAGTTTGATATTGAGAGCGATACTAAGCTGCTTCGTTTTATTCCAAATGATACCACTATCAAATTGCTGAAAGACTATTTTACGGATTTGGTCCGAGCAAAGTCATATAACCACGCCAGAATTTTATATGGGTCGTATGGAACGGGAAAGTCTCATCTGCTTACTGTTTTAAGCCAGATAATCGGAAAAAGCCATGTGGACGGTGTAGCATATCATACGTTTATTGAACGCATTCGAAACTTAGATAGTTCCCTGGCAAACGACATTGATTCGTTTATTAATGATGATTCTCGAAAACCTTTACTAGTTGTCCCGATTGTTTTTGACTTTGAAGATTTTGACAGATGCATCTATTTCTCCCTAAAAAAGAAATTAGATTCACTAAACATTCGAATTCGGTACAAAACTTTTTATGATCAAGCAGCTTTATTGATCGAGCAGTGGAAAGCAAATCCTAATTCGGCATCTCGCTTGAGTGATGTATGTGCCGATGTGGGAATACGTCTCGATAGCTTAGAAAGCAAGCTGGAAAATTTTGATCCTCATTCAGAACAAGAGTTTGAACGCATTTTTGCGGCAATGACTTTTGGTGTCAAATACATTTATGAAGTAACAAATATGGCAGACACGCTTAACCAAGCAAATGCTGCCATTGCAAATGAATACAGCGGCATACTATTTATCTTCGATGAGTTCGGCAGATACATGGAAGATAACCTGAAGCGCATTAAAGTTAAATCCGTTCAAGATTTAGCTGAATTCTGTGATCATTGCGCTGGAAATAACCACATTTTATTGGTTTCACATAAAGAAATCAGCCAGTACACTCAGCATTACGGAAGGGCTATTGCGTCTGAATGGAAAAAAGTCGAAGGAAGATATAAGGCTGATTCTATTAACAGCAAACAAGACCAGTGCCTATCACTTGTAAAGAGTGTGTTAGTTAAAGTACCTACTGTTTGGGAAACGTTTTCCGCACGGTATGAAAATCAGTTGAATCGTATGTATTCTGAGGCAATGGACTTCAAGGGCTTTCTCATAAATATCGCTACTGCCGACAACCCTTTTGAAGGTGCGTTCCCTCTCCATCCGATTTCTTTGTTCGCTTTAGACCGGTTGTCTAAAAAAGTGGCTCAGAATGACCGGACGTTCTTTACGTTTCTTGCCGGTAAAGACGAGCATAGCTTGTATCGTTTTTTGCAAAAGCATGAATTAGACGAGTTCCACTTCGTAGGGATTAATGATATTTACGATTATTTTGAACCGAGCATTAAGTCTGTACAAAGTGATGATAGCTATGCATGGTATAAAAATTTGCAGACTGCATTAGCAAAAAATCATAGTGATGAATACGATGACTCCCCTGAAGTGATGATTTTGAAAGTTATTGCAACTATTGGAATCATTAACGATGCCGGTGCACTATCTGCCAATAAGCGTACTATTCTTAGCACTATTGATTGCCCAAGAGATGTATTAAGCAATGCGCTAGACGGTTTGTGCGATAAAAAAATCATTAAGTATTCCGGCACTTATGATCGGTACGATTTTTATGATGCTAGCATCTATGATGTGGAAGCAATGATCGAGGAAGAAAGCTTTCGCATTGGAGAAGATTCTGTAATCAAGGCATTAAATGACTATTTCGTTGATTTTGTTCTATATCCCTACAGATACAATAGGGACTATAAAATTTCTCGCGTATTTGTGCCGGT